>JANNTF010000639.1:0-2038 GCA_031403455.1 Alphaproteobacteria bacterium
GGGTTGCCTTCCTTGCCCGCGACCGACGCGATATTGACGATCCGGCCGTAGTTCTTCTCCATCATCATCGGCACCAGCGCCCGCGAGCACAGGAATGGTCCGTTGAGATCGATGTCGATGACCTTGCGCCAATCCTCGGGATTGTACTCCCACACCGGAACGTTCGGCCCGGTGATGCCGGCGTTGTTGACCAGGATGTCGACCTGACCCATCTGGCCGATCGCCGCCTGGGCGGCGGCGGTCACGGACGGCACGCTGGCGACATCGACGATCGTCGTATGAACGGTGCCCTTGCCGGCGAGGCGCTTGGTCGCCGCGTCGAGGGCCGGCGCATCGGCATCCCACAGGCAGACCTCGGCGCCCGAATTGAGCATGCGCTCGGCAGCGGCGAGCCCGATGCCGCGCGCGCCGCCCGTGATCACGGCCTTGCGTCCTTCGAGGTCGATTTTATTCATCTTCATGCTCCCAGATCATTTGCGACAGACCGGCATTGTGCGAAGCGTCGTCGGTTGCGGCAAGTGCGCTCGTCAGCAGCGCGGCGCGGCGCACCGTACGCAGTCGAGGTCACGCAGAAACCGCTCGCGACGCAGCGGGGCGAAGTGTAGCGGAAAGTCATCCGAGCGCGACATGGCCGACCATGCGCATCAGGAGTCTCTCCGGGTGAGGGCGCCGAACGCGGCGCGCCAGCTGCCTTCGGCCAAATAATGCGTTGCGATCACGCCGCCGCTGATGATCGAGACCAGTGTGAGCAACGACCCCAGCGCGAGCGTCGCCACGCCGGTGATGCCCTGGCCGATCGAGCAGCCCAGGGCGAATACGCCGCCCACGCCCATCAGGCTCGCGCCCGCCAAGTGGCGCAGGAAATCCGCGCGATCGGTGAAGACCTCGATCCGGAAGCGGCGCGCGCGCAACGCCGAGGCGCCAGCGCCGACGATGACGCCGAGACATGTCGCGACCCCGAAGCCGAGCGGCGTCCCCGTGAACAGCATGGTGTAGATGATCGTATCGCCGATCGGCGCGACGAAGGTCAGCGACGCCAGCGCGGCGGGCGTGAACTCGTCGTGACCAAGAACGCCGGTCACGAACCAGCCGGCCACGACCAGCGCGCCGACGATGATGCCGCCGAGCATCGCACGCGCCCGAGCGCGCCGCGCGTCACCGCGACACGCCCAGATCGCGATGCCCGAGGCGAGCGCGATGGCAAGTGCCGCGCGCATGACGGTGCTGCCCGGCGCGAGCAAGTCGGGTAGCGCTTGGCCGCTTGGCAGGGTGAGAGTCGTGGCGTCGTTCAGCGCGAGGCGAAACGGCGCAAGCACGCCGCGCAGCGTGGCGTACGCGGAGATCCCCAGGATGATCACGACGACCAGCGATTTGAGATTGCCGGCGCCCAACCGTGCCAGCGCGCGGCTGCCGCAGCCGCCGGCCAATGTCATGCCGATGCCGAAGGCGACGCCGCCGATGACATGGCCCAGCCAGGTCAGCCTCGCGCCGGTGTAGATCGCGCGCGACAGATCGATGGCGCCGATCAGCTGCAGCGCCTGGGTCCCCAGGATCGCCACGGCGATTGCAACGAACCAGGCGCGCAGCCGCGCCGTGTCGCCCAGCGCTATCCAATCGCTGATCGCGCCCATGGTGCAGAAACCCGTGCGGTCGATGACGGCGCCAAAGGCGACGCCGATGGCGAAGCCCGCGGCGGGCACGAGGAGAGGGAGCGGATCATCCATCGCAATTTGGCATCTCGTCCTGCGCGGCCGGCGATCGCGCGGGCGCTGCGATTGGTTTATAGGTCGCGTCTTGCACGCGCGCCAAGACGTTGCGTGACTCGCCAGGAAAAGAGGTATGCGCCGATGCCTGCGCTGCTCGATGTCAAAGGGTTGAACTGTCCGCTGCCGGTACTGCGGGTGAAGAAGCGGGTCAAGGATCTGGCCATCGATGAGACGCTGCAGATCCTGGCGACGGATCCGGGCGCGCCGCGGGATGTCGAGGCCTTCTGTATGGCCAGTGGCAACATGTTTCTCGGTGCACGCGAAGACGCGGG
>JANNTF010000640.1:0-3573 GCA_031403455.1 Alphaproteobacteria bacterium
GCTCGACTCGGCGCGGCCCGAACCCATGCTTGAGGTGCGCGGACTTCATGCCGGCTATGGCGCTGTCGAGGTACTGCGCGGCGTCGACCTCGATGTGACGGCCGGCGAGATCGTCGCGCTGCTCGGCAGCAACGGCGCGGGCAAGTCGACGCTCAACACCAATCTCCGCGGGCTCTATCGCCCGTTCGCCGGCTCGCTCCGCTTCGACGGTGTCGAGATCGCCGGCGTGGCGTCGATGCGGATCGTCGAGGCCGGATTGGTGCAGGTGCCGGAGGGACGCCGGGTCTTTCCCAATCTTTCCGTGCGCGAGAATCTCGAGCTCGGCAGCTATCGCCGGGGGCGTGCGAATCGTGCGCGCAATCTGGAGCGCGTGACGGCGATCTTCCCGCGCCTGCAGGAGCGCTTCGGCCAGGCCGCGGGGACGCTGTCGGGGGGCGAGCAGCAAATGCTGGCCATCGGCCGCGGCCTGATGACGGAACCCAAGCTCCTGGTCCTCGACGAACCGTCCCTCGGACTCTCGCCGTTGCTGGTCGAGGAGATGTTCGCGTTGATCGGGCGGATGAATGCCGACGGCTTGTCGATCCTGCTGGTCGAACAGAATGTCGTACAATCCCTGGCGATCGCCCATCGCGCCTTCGTGCTCGAGCACGGCGCGATCGCATTGTCCGGCCCGGCCGCACAGCTTGCCGAGGATCCGGCGCTCAAGCGCAGCTATCTGGGGTTCTAGGACTCTCAACCGCCGGGGAGTGTTTCGCGCTAGGGTGCCGTCGCCGCCGTCGGAAGGCGGCTCAAGGAGGACACGCGATGAAATATGTTCTGCTCGGCGTACTCGCAGCGGGTGCGATGAAGAAACAGAGTTCACGCACGACGAACGCGCGCGCCAAGTTCAAGCAGCTCGGCATCAAGCTGGAAAGCGTCCACTACATCCAAGGCGTCTACGATTTCGTCGATGTCGTCGATGCACCGTCGACGGAGGCGATGCTTGCGTTCTCGGTCTGGTACTCGGAGCAGGGCTACGGAAAGCTCGTCACCTGCCCGGCCTATGAAGAGCGCGAGATGGTCAAGGCGCTGCATCGCGCCGGCGTGCGCGGGAAGCCGTCGCGTACGGCCCGCGCGCGGCGCTGATCCGATCGGCCCGTCTCAGCGGAACGCCGGCTCGTCGAAGCTCCTGAGCTTGCGCGAATGCAGGCGCTCGATGCCGCCTTCGCGCAGCAACTCGAGGGATCTGATGCCGACCAGGAGATGCTGGTCGACACGATCCTGATACATGCGGCTCGCCATTCCCGGCAGCTTGATCTCACCGTGCACGGGCTTGTCCGATACGCACAGGAGCGTGCCGTAGGGGACGCGGAAACGAAATCCGTTGGCGGCGATGGTCGCCGATTCCATGTCCACGGCGATCGCGCGGGTCTGGTTGAGACGCTCGAAGAGATCGGCGTAACGCAGCTCCCAATTGCGATCGTCCGTGGTGAAGACGGTGCCGGTACGCATGCGAGTCTTCATCTCACCGCCGGTCAGGCCGGTGATGTTCTCGACTGCTTGCTGCAGCGCGACTTGTACTTCGGCGATTGCCGGTAGGCTCACATAGGGCGACAGGTCGCGGTCGAGGACGTGATCCTCGCGCACATACGCATGCGCGAGCACGTAGTCGCCGAGGAACTGGCTGCGGCGCAGCCCGGCGCAATGCCCGACCATGATCCAGCAATGCGGTCGCAGCACCGCGAGATGGTCCGTGATGGTCTTCGCATTCGATGGACCGACACCGATATTCACCAGCGTGATGCCATCGCGGTCCGGCCGTGTGAGGTGATAGGCCGGCATCTGCGGCAAATGGGCGGGCGCGTCGCCGCACGTCGACAGCGAACCATCGGCGCCGCGCGTGGTGACGACATCACCGGGCTCGACGAAACTCTCGTAGTCCGGGCATTCCGCAAGTTTCTGATGAGCGATCAAGCGGAATGCTTCGACATAGCGTTGATAGTTCGTCAGCAGCACGAACCGCTGCACCGTGATCGGATCCGTCGCCGTGTAATGGCGCAGCCGCTGCAGCGAATAGTCCACGCGCTCTCCGGTGAACAGGGCGAGCGGACGCGGCGCGCCGGGAGGGAGGCGATGCGTTCCGTTGGCGATCGTGTCGTCGATCAGCGCGAGATCGGGCAGCGCGAATACCTGTTGCAGGGCGCGGACATCGACCTCCGTGATGCCCGCGACCGCGCGTTCGACGATGAACGGCAGCGGGATCGGACGATCGCTCACACCGACGACGAGTTCGACGCCGTGGTGCTGCACCAGCAATTCAAGTTGGCGCCGGAAATAGTCGCGAAACAGATCGGGACGCGTCACCGTCGTGCCATAGGTGCCGGGATCGAGCACCGCGCCATAAGCGACCCGCGCATCGATGTTGAGTGCGTCGGCCGGCACGTCGAGGCCGACATAGGGATAGAACGCGGCCGGCCGGTCGGCCTCGCGCGTGCCGTCGGCGAAGCGCTTGAACCTCCCGCGTACGGCCAGCGTGGCCGCCGCATAGATCGCCTCGATCCGCGCCAACGCATCCGCGGCATTGCGAAATGAAACGAGGTCCCGCGCGTTGCCGTGCGGACCGGAACGATGCGAGGCCGGGCTCATCGGCTACAGCGCTTTCGCCGCCTCGAGCACTTCCTCCACGTGGCCAGGCACCTTGACCTTGCGCCAGACTCCGCGAATCACACCCTTTCCATCGATCAGGAAGGTGGCGCGCTCGATGCCCATGTACTTGCGCCCGTACATGCTCTTCTCGACCCAGGTGCCATAGGCCTCGCAGACTCTGCCATCCTCATCCGCGCCAAGCTTGAACGCGAGATCGTACTTCTTCTTGAACTTATCGTGACTCGCGACCGAGTCTTTGCTGATGCCGATGATCTCCGCCTTTGCTTTGCCAAAATTCGGCAGCGCCTCGTTGAAGCCGCAAGCCTCCTTGGTGCATCCCGACGTGTCGTCCTTCGGGTAGAAGTACACGATCACGTTCTTGCCCTTCAGCCCCGAGAGCTTGACCTTGTCGCCGCCGTCGGTCGCCAGCGTGAAATCGGGTGCCTTGTCGCCGGTCTTGAGTTCCGCCATGTCGAGTGTCTCCCATGCGATGGATGCTGTGGTCGTGTCTTCGCTGTCTGCCGTCAGGTCGATCGAGCGTGGACCGTCGCGGCAGCTTCGGGCGGGATGAGCCGCTCGAACACCTCATGCGCTCGCGCGCAGGCGCGCTCAAGTGTGGCTTCGAGAGTCGCGAAATCAACCGCGCCGACAGCGCGCGCCAGACCGGCGAGCAGCGCAGGCCGCAGCTTCTCCGGCTCGAAGGCGCCGTCGATCGTCATCCGCAACACGCTCTGCGCGCCGCTGCTCAGGGCGTAGGCGTCACGCAGAATCGCCACGTCCGCGGCGGTCAGCAAGCCCGCGCGTGCGATCGCCTCGAGCGCCCCGGCGGTGGACGATGTCAGGATCTCGGGATGCTCCGCGCCATGTCGCAGCAGGAGGTACTGAACGATGAACTCGATATCGATCAGTCCGCCCCGGCGATTCTTGAGGTCCCAGATCCCGTCGCCC
>JANNTF010000641.1:0-1730 GCA_031403455.1 Alphaproteobacteria bacterium
CGCATCGCGGCCCTGGTGGATGACTTCAACGCGCTGGCGTGAGGGCAGTGACGGGGTACCAGCCGCAGGGCACCGAGTCCGGGTTAACGCAGTTGATGATTGAGGATTTGGGCAAGGAATTCCGGGTTCCAACCTGCGATCTTTCGCCTGCGCTTGATGCTTTTCTTGTCAGTGGCGGCGCGCACGAGGTTGATGGCGAAGTGCCGGACGACGGCCATGTTGCGCGCACCGTGGCCTTTGCGCACGCGGGCCTGATCGTCGGCGAAGGTGACGTCGAGCACCCAGTGCAGAGAGTTCTCGATGGCCCAATGGCCGCGCACGGCTGCAGCGGCGCGCTCGGCGCAGAGCACGGCGGAGGAGATGTAGTAGCGGGTCTCGACGCGGGAGCGATCGGCCATCTCAGCACGCGCGCAGACGCGCACGATTGTGGCGACGCCGGGCAGGCGCAGCTCGCCCGGGAAACGGCGATCGCTGGAAAGCCAGTCGACGTCGCGACTGACGGTGACGGTTCGCTCTTCGACGCGGCCATGGCCTTTGTCGGTTTCGATGCTGGTGTCGAGGGCGTCGGCGGGGGCATCGGCGAAGAAGCGCTCGATCTCGGTGCGCAAGCTGGGCTGGTTGGCCTTCACGGCGAGGAGATAGTCGGCCTTGGCGTCGCGGATGGCGGTGGCGATGGTCGCATTGGTGGCGATGGCGTCGATCGAGACGAGCGCGCCCTTGAGGCCGTCCTGGGCGGCGAGGCGCTCGAGCAGGATGGGGATGGCGGTGGTCTCGCCGCTCTTGTCGGCGACCGCTTCCTGGCCGAGCACGAGGCGGCTGGTGGTGGCGAAGGCGGAGACGAGATGCAAGGGGCCTCTGTCGGCCTTGCGATCGTGGCTGCGCCGCGAGGTCTTGCCGTCGATGGCGACGAGCTCGACGCGCGCGGGCCAAGTCTCGCGCACCCAGGCCGTGAACGCCGCCGAGAACAGCTGCGGATTGATGCGGTTCATCAGCTGGGTGAGCCAGCGCGCGCCCGGCACGCCGTGATGGTAGGGCAGCAAGCGGCGCAGGAAGGCGAGATGCGCCTCGCCCCAGTCGGCGATCCCCTCGTAGTCGTCGTTGTCGGCGATCGTGGCGCAGACCACCAGCAGCAGCACCTCGGGCAGCGGATGCGCCACGCGCCAGGGCTCGCGCGGGTCCTCGATTGCACCGAAGTGCTCGAGCAGCGCGCCCAGCCGCGACTTCGGGCCAAGCGCGATAGCGGGATCGGTCGGGTCGTCGGTGATCAGCATGGCGCGGCTCCGAATCGTTGCCGCCTCACAGAATCAGAAATCGCGCCATTCGAAAACCGTCGTTAACCCGAGTGCAGGGCCCTGGATATTCATCTCGTTCGATTGACAAGCCGCGCGCATCTCCTCAAGCTCATATCTTGAGATTAAATCCCACATAGCGAGATATCGATGAAGCTTCATGGAATCATTCCGCCGATGACGACACCCTTCGACGCCAAGGGCGAGATCGAGTTCAAGCACCTGCCGGCGCAGGTCGATTGGCTCGTCGGCCAGGGCGCGCACGGACTCGCCGTTGGCGGCAGCACGGGCGAGGGGCACACCCTCGATGCCAGCGAACTCAAGGATCTGATCGATGCGACCGTCATCGCGGTCAAAGGACGCGTGCCTGTCGTCGCGGGAATCATTTCGGATTCCACGCGCGACGTCGTGCGGCGGGGCAGGCTGGTCGCCTCGAGCGGC
>JANNTF010000642.1:0-1079 GCA_031403455.1 Alphaproteobacteria bacterium
CCGAACGCAATTCAAGTTGTAGCTGGACACGGGAAAGGCAGACTGCCTATCTTGAAAGCCTTAACTGCGCGCCGAATAGGCAAGAACGCAGGCCCAAGTCTAGGGATGGAAAATGCCACCGAGAACCCGGCATCAAGATGGATGCCGGGTTTTTCGTTTGTGCCGAGCAACGCGATGCGCGCGCGCCGCGATCAATATCTGAACGCCGCCGCACGCATCCATGGCGGTTTCAGCCGCGCGACCTTTGCGTAGATCGGACAATCCTCCCGATGCGCGCCAGGCAGATAGCCGGTGCTCATCAGCAATTCCCCGACGATCTCACCACCGGTGAAGACGAAGCTCTTCTTGAACAGCTTCGTCCACTCCGCTTTCGTGAGTGGATGATGCGAGGCGAGCCACGCCGCGAACGAACCGTGGCTGTCGCGCAGCGCGACGATGCGCCGGGCATTCTCGATCACCGCACGCACCTTCAGGCGATTGCGGATGATCGCGGCATCCTCCAGCAGCCGCGCCTCGTCGCGCGCGCCGAAACGCGCCACCTTGTCGACGACGAAGCCACGATAGGCCAGTCGGAATCCGGCGCGCTTCTTGAGCATCAGTTCCCAGGACAAGCCGGCCTGGTTGATCTCCAGCGCGAAGCGCTCGAGCAGCGCATCATCGTCGTGCAGCGGAAATCCATATTCGGTGTCGTGATAGGACGCATGGATCGGATGTCCGGGCGCGATGTCGCAGTAGCTCGTCATCGCGCCACCATGTCGCGGAAGCTGATGAGGTTCGAACGCACCACGAGTTCGATCGCCACCCAGATCACGGTCGTGATGAGCGTCGTGACCAGCGCCTTGAGCCCGAGGCGCGGATTGGTCGGCGCGCTCGATGCGTGACCCGGCTCGACGTGATCGGGCGTACGAACGCCCCAGGGCAGCACCGCGAAGATCACGACCCACCAGATCGTCGCGTAGATCGCGACTCCCGTCGCCCATCCCATTGCCGGTTTCATATCTGCTCCAACTCCACGAGCGTGCCGCAAAAATCCTTGGGGTGAAGAAACAAGACCGGCTTGCCGTGGGCGCCGATGCGCG
>JANNTF010000643.1:0-1080 GCA_031403455.1 Alphaproteobacteria bacterium
CTCGAGCGCGACGGCTTCGTCTTCTACCGCTGGCCCGGCGCGGATCGCCAGCTGATCCGCCTGGTGACGGCCTACGACACGCAGGCGACGGATGTCGACGCGTTCATCGCGAGCGCGCGGCGCCACGCCGCCTGAACCCACCGGCTGGATCGCTAAAGGACATCCCCATGACCACCACGCGTACCGAGCAGCTGCGCCAGGCGCTGGCCACGAGTCTCGATGTGGCCGGATTTCTTGCGCCCCCTGACATCGGAGATCGCTATCGCGTCGATTGGAAGGGCCGGCGCGGCGATCCGCTGGCCGTGCTGCGTCCGGCGACGCCCGATTCCCTGGCCGCGGTGATGCGCGTCTTGCATGGGCTCGGTCAGCCCGTGGTCGTCCAGGGCGGCATGACCGGGCTCGTCCATGGCGGCGTGCCGCAGCCGGGCGAAGTCGTGCTGTCGCTGGAGCGTCTCAATCGCGTCGAGGAAATCGACCCGATCAGTTTCACGATGACCGTGCAGGCGGGTGTTGCTCTGGAAACCGCGCAGAAGGCGGCCGAGGAGCACGGGCTGTTCTTTCCGGTCGATATCGGCAGCCGCGGATCGTGCCAGATCGGCGGCATCATCTCGACCAATGCCGGCGGCAATCGCGTGCTGCGTTACGGCATGACGCGCAATTCCGTGCTCGGGATCGAGGCGGTGCTGCCCGACGGCACCGTCGTGTCGCGCATGGGCAAGATGCTGAAGGACAATGCGGGCTACGATCTCAAGCATCTCTTCATCGGCGGCGAGGGCACGCTCGGCGTCATTACGGCGGCAGTTCTGAAGCTCTGGCCGAAGCCCGCCGAGACGACGACCGCGTTCGTGGGCCTTGCCGACATCGAGGCGGTTGGAGCCTTCTTCCGGACAGCACGCGCCAAGTCGGGTCCGGCACTCACCGCCTTCGAGGCGCTGCCCGAGTTGGCGCTGGCCTTCCTCGAACGGCATGTCGTGGGTGCCCGCAACCCCTTGCGAACGCCTCATCGATGGTACGTGCTGATGGAAGTGGCCGGCTTCCAGGGCGACGGCGATAGCCTGGCGCTTGCCGAAGGCATCATAG
>JANNTF010000644.1:0-1750 GCA_031403455.1 Alphaproteobacteria bacterium
ACAAGGTGATGAAGGCGAACAGGAAGATCAGCGCCGTCAGCGTCTGATAGCTGTGATGCGTGATGACCTTGTCGATCAGGATCTGGAACATCAGCGGCGTCGAGAATGCGATCAGGCTCGACATCGTCGCCGCGATCCCGACGTCGCGGAGCAGGATACGATGGCGCAGAATTTCCGGCACGAACCAGCGCAGCCCGAAATTCTGGACCTCTTCGTTGGCGCGCCGGGCGTTCTTGCAAAGGATCACCGAACCCGTCCAGTTCTCCATGAACTGGGACTGGGGAACGAGTGTGATTCCATCCTTCTCGGTCTGCGGGTTCAGGGTCGCCGCTGAGGGGCCCTCCGGACCGTCGGTGGTATTGACGACCACCACCCAGTAGCCGCCCTTCAGCAGCGCCATGACGGGGTAGGCGTAGTTGAGCGCGGCCAGGTCGCTCCATTTGCAACCACGCAGGATCTTGCCGCGGAGCTTCACCTTGCGCATCACGTCGAGGATCGTGCCCAACGTGTCGGCCTCGGTGACTTCGGCAAAGCGCTGGGGCGTCAGTTGCACGCCACGATGCAGTGCCACCACGAAGAGACAGCGCAGAGCGGTATGAAGCGGCGAGACCGTGGGAGCGGCGGCCGCGCTCATGGGCTGAGCGCCTTCGCGAAGTCTCTGTTCAGGTTAATGCTTGGTGAAGCGAGGCAGTCGCAGCTCATGCCGAACCTTGTGTTGCGGACGCTGGCGCATCGGGCGGCCGCGTTGTGGGGCGACGTGACCACAACTTCGTAACCATATCGTGAGTTTCAGCCGCGCCGTTTCGTGCGGACCGATCTCGGGCGTTGAACACAAAGGCCCGCGATTCACAGTTTGGTGAGGGAAGGCTGAGATAACTCGGCGTAAGCATTTTTGATTAGACCGGGCAAGTACCCGCGCCGAGCACGGAGTCTTAGCAGCATGTCGATCATTCCCTTTCTGACGACCACGCAAATCGCGGGGCTGTCGACGACGGTCATTGCTGGACTCTCCACCACCGACATTCAGGCGCTGACAGCGACGCAGGTCGGCGCGCTCACCTCGACCCAGGCGGCGGTACTCACCACCACGGGGCTGGCGACACTCAGCACGACGCAGATCGTCGGATTGAAGACATCCGCGATCAGCGCCCTCTCGACCACGCAGTTCGGCATTCTCACGAGCACGCAGCTCGGTGTGTTGACCACGACGCAGATCGGCGGTTTGACGACGACCGAGATCGACGCGCTGACGACCACGCAGCTTGGCGGCTTGAAATCGACGCAGCTCGGCGCCTTGACGACAACGCAGATTGGGGCGCTCACCACCACCGAGGTGGATGCACTGACGACGACGCAAGTCGGTGGCTTGAAGACGACACAATTGGCGGCGTTGTCGACCACGCAGCTCGGCGCCCTGACCACGACTCAGCTCGGCGCCTTGACGACGACGCAGGTCGTCGGCCTGACCTCGACCGAGATCGGTGCGCTGACGACCACGCAGCTCGGCGGCTTGAGCGCTACCCAGCTCGGCGCGCTGACATCGACACAGATCGGCGGTCTGACGACGACCGAGATCGATGCGTTGACGACGACACAGCTTGGCGGGTTGAGCTCGACGCAGCTCGGCCGTCTGACCACGACGCAGGTCGGCGCGCTCACGACGACACAGATCACCGCCTTGACCACGACTCAGGTAGGCGGCTTGACCTCCACGGAAGTCGGGGCGCTCACGACCACGCAGCTCGGCGCG
>JANNTF010000645.1:0-1924 GCA_031403455.1 Alphaproteobacteria bacterium
CGCGCGACCACGGCATCGATCTCCGTCGCGCCAGGCCACTTCGTGCCATCAGGATCGATCCGGTCGTGATAGCCGAGATAGGCGTAGCGCCAGATGCCACCGGCCATCAGATGCGAATGCCCCTCGACGAAGCCCGGCAGCAGCACCTTGTCCGCGAGGCTGTCGTCGATCCGCGCCGCGCCCCAGCCCGACGCCACATCCGAGTCGCCGACCGCGAGGATCCGGCCCTCGCGCATCGCGACATGAGTCGCCTCGGGCTGCAGCGGATTCATCGTCACGATCTTGCGCGCCCGCAAGACGGTGATCTCGCTCATGTCCGTCGCTCCGTCGGCTTGGCCGCGCGCCGCATCTCGTCGGCCGCCCAGGCGATCGGCACATGCCCGCAGGAAAGCAGCGAGTCGTGGAAGTCGCGTGGCGAGCCGCCGATCTCGCGGCGCAGCGTCTTAATCTGCTCGGTGCTGAGGAAATACATCAGCCGTGTCGCGGGGAAGATCGAGTTGCGCGTGGTTTCGCCCCAGATCCGTGGCGCGGGGAAGCCGACCTCGTCGTGATAGAAGGCGCGCATCTGCTCCAGCGTCCATTTGCCGGTATGCAGATTGATGTCCGCGAGCACGCAAGCCGCGTTGCGCCGATCACCCTGGATCAGGGCGAGCTCTTCCGCCGGCGTGTAGAAGCCGTCGATTTCGGCGAGCAGCTCGGTCGCATAGCACGCCCAGCCTTCCACCATCGTGCCCGCCGAGAGGAGGGCGATGCCGCTCGCGCAATCCGTGCCGGCGAGACGTGCCAGCCGCGAATCCGCGCGGCGCGCGCGCGCGTTCTGCGTGTGGTGGCCGATGCTGCCGTGATGGACAGCATGGGTCTGCTTGATCGCGACGATGCTCTGCAGGGAAGGCGCGGTCCAGTAGACGCTGCCCGACCCCGGCGCATGCGCGGGCGGTGAGCGGTAGGACAGGAAATAGAGATCGCTCGCCGCGCTGCGCGCCCAATCCGGCTGCGGCGCGAAGTCGAGCGCGTAATCCTGCGCCGGCGTGACGAGCCCGGCGCCGGCCTCGAATGCGCGCGCGTGCCAGCTGCGATAGGCCATCGGCAGCGCATCTGCAGCGCGGGTCTCGGTGGCCAAAGCGGCGAGCTGCGCCTGCTGGGCCGGCGCCGCCAGCCGTGCGCCGAGCCGCATGAATGCATCGCTGGCCAGCGCGACGGCGTCCTCGGGTGACCAGGGCAGGCCATGGATGTCCCGCATCAGGAAAGCGAGATAGTCGCGCCCGCTGGCCGGATCGCCCGGTGGCAGAGTCGCGAGTTCGGTCGCGAAGGCGCCCAAAGCTGCCGTCGCTGCATCGCAAGACGGCGCCAGCGCGTCGACCCAGCGCGGGTGAAGTGGAAGACCCTGAGCGAGGAGGCGCTGCGTCGCGGCGATCTCACGCTGGGCCCGCGCGCACCAATCCGGCGCCGTGGGCCGGGCGTGGAGATGAGCGATGCCCTGGGCGAGGAAGCGCGGGATCGCGGCGAGACGCGCAGCGAGTGCGTCGCCCGCATCGGCCGGCGCCGTCGGCAGCAGCAACGAGATCAACCCGAAAGCGATTTCGCCCGTGTACCAGCTTGGCTGCCGGAAGCGCGGCCGATGATCGAGCGCCGCGCGCGCATGCAGCAGCGCCGCACGCAGCATGCGGGAGTCGAGGCGATCGGCGCGCGTATCCGCTGATGTGACGGCATCGAGCGCGCGCAGCATCGCATCGAGGGCATCGCGTTCGCGCGCCGGTGCGTCAGCGTCGGCTGGCGGCAAGCAGCCATCACCGCCGGACAGCCCCATGAAGGTCGCATCGACGGGGAAGAACGCGACGTGATGCGCGAGGAAGCGATCGAGGAGCGCGTTCATGGACTCACCACCCTGGCGCGCTGCGCGCGCCTGGCCCTCCTCGAGTCGAGG
>JANNTF010000646.1:0-3586 GCA_031403455.1 Alphaproteobacteria bacterium
ATTTCCGGCATCAACGGCCTCGAGATGCACGTGCTCGAGGCGGGGCACGAAACCGCCGGCCGGCCGCTCGTCCTGCTCCTGCACGGATTCCCGGAGCTCGCCTATAGCTGGCGCAAGGTGATGCCGGCGCTCGCGGCCGCCGGATACTACGTGGTTGCTCCCGACCAGCGCGGCTATGGCCGCACCACGGGCTGGGATGCGCGCTATGACGGCGACCTCGCGTCCTTCCGCCTGCTGAACCTGGTGCAGGACGCGCTGGGACTCGTCGCGGCGCTCGGCTACCGCGAGGCGGCTGCCGTCGTGGGCCACGATTTCGGCTCGCCGGTCGCGGCCTGGTGCGCGCTCACGCGCCCGGACGTGTTCCATTCAGTGGTGTTGATGAGCGCGCCCTTCGCGGGGCCGCCCGATTTTCCGATCGTCGCGCCGCCACAGCCGACGATCCATGACGCGCTGGCGGCCCTGATCCCCCCGCGCAAGCATTATCAATGGTTCTATTCGACGCGTGAGGCCGATGCCGACATGCGCAACGCGCCGCAGGGCCTGCACGCGTTCTTGCGCGGCTACTATCACGTGAAGAGCGCGGACTGGAAACCCAACGCGCCTTACGCGCTCGCGGGCTGGACGGCCGGCGAACTCGCGAAGCTGCCGCGCTACTACGTGATGGATCTCGACACGGGCATGGCGGCGACGGTGGCGCCTGACATGCCCTCGGTTTCCGAGATCGCGGCCTGCGCCTGGCTCCCGGACCACGAGCTCGATGTCTATGCCGGCGAATACGGCCGGACGGGATTTCAGGGCGGGCTGCAATGGTATCGCTGCGCGACGAGCGGCGGAAACGTCGCCGAGCTGCGGCTCTTCGCCGGCCGCACGATCGATGTGCCGTCCTGCTTCATCGCCGGCAAGAGCGATTGGGGCGTCTTTCAGAAGCCTGGCGATTTCGAGACCATGCAGCGCAGCGCGTGCACGCGCATGCTCGGCTGTCATCTCATCGACGGCGCGGGGCATTGGGTGCAGCAGGAACGGCCGGAGCAAGTGGCTCGGCTGCTGGTCGAGTTCCTGCAGCGTCGGTCATCATGACGAGAGGAGGTTGCGAATGAGCGGTCCAGTCACGGGTGGTTGCCTTTGCGGCGCCGTACGCTTTCGTCTCGATGCGCCGCAGCGGGATGTCGTGCTCTGCCATTGCGGCCAATGCCGCCGCTGGCATGGCCATGTCGGGGCCTACACCTCGGTCGATGGCGATGCGATGACTCTCACCGAGCAACGCGGCCTCGCGTGGTTTCGGTCGTCGAGTTTCGCGCAACGCGGCTTCTGTCGCGACTGCGGCTCCTCGCTGTTCTGGCAGGCCGATGGCAAGAAGATCGTCTCGATCACGGCCGGCGCGCTGGATGCGCCGACCAGCCTCAGCACGACACTTCAGATCTTCACCGAGGATCGTGGCGATTACTACGTGCTGGATCCGGCGATCCCGATCAGGCCCAAGACGCCGCCGGTCGGGTGAGCGCGTCGCGGTCGCGCCGGCCAAGGACACGTGATGGATCGCCGCCGCGACCGGGGCTAGAGTTGGCCTGTCTGCACCCTTGCGCAACGGAGGCGTCTCATGACCGATCAGAATTTCCAAGCCGGGCTGCTCCGCGATGGTTTTGCGGAGATCGTCACCAAGACGACCCCAGCCAATGTCTACAATCCTCCGCATTCGCATCCTTTCGATGTCAGCGCCCAGGTGCTGGCCGGCACGATCACGCTCGTCTCGGAAGGGAAGGAGCGGATCTATCGGTCTGGCGATACCTTCTCGATGAAATCGGGCTGCGAACACAGCGAACGCTACGGCGCCGAGGGCGCGACGATTCTTTCCGGGCGTCGCCAAACATGATGCGAAGCCGGTTGATCGCTGCGGTCGGGCAGCGGCGCCGATGAAGGTCGCGGCCATCGAGCTGCTGGAGTGCGACGCGGGGTGGCGTAGCTACTACTTCGTCAAGCTCACCACCGATGCGGGCATCGTCGGCTGGAGCGAATACGACGAGGGCTTCGGCTCGCCCGGCGTCGGCCGCGTGATCGAGCGCCTGCGCGCGCGCGTGATCGGTCAGGACGTCAACGCGCATGAGCGGATCTTCGCCGAACTCAGCTGTCTGACGCGTCCCGCGACCGGCGGCGTGGTGGGCGAGGGGCTCGGCGCGATCGAGAACGCGCTGATCGACGCCAAGGCCCGCGCGCTGGGCGTGCCCTGCTACGAGCTGCTCGGCGGCAAGATCCGCGATCGCATCCCGCTCTACTGGTCGCATTGCGCGACATGGCGGATCAACCACCCGAATTTCTATCAACCCGCGATCACCGATCTCCAGGGCGTGCGCGCGATGGGCGCGGAGGTCCGCGCCAAGGGCTTCAACGCGCTCAAGACCAATATCTTCGTCGAGCAGGGCGGGCGCCTGCGCGGCTGGCGACCGGGCTTCGGCGTGCCGTTCGCGCCGGCGCTCAATGTCGATCGCCATGTGCTGCGCGGCCTGCGCGCGCATCTCGAAGCGTTTCGCGAGGGCGCCGGACCGGACATCGACATCCTGCTCGACCTCAATTTCAATGCGAAGACCGAGGGCTATCTCGAGATCCTGCGCGCGATCGCCGATCTCGACATTTTCTGGGTCGAGATCGACAGCTTCAATCCCGACGCGCTCGCGCATATCCGCAGTCGCAGCCCGCATCCGATCAGCTCCTGCGAGACGCTGCTGGGCCTGCGCGAGTTCCTGCCCTATTTCCGCGCCCAGGCCATGGACGTCGCGATCATCGACGTGGTGTGGAACGGCGCGTGGCAGTCGATGAAGATCGCGGCCGCGGCGGACGCGCACGAGGTGAACGTCGCGCCGCATAATTTCTACGGCCATCTCTGCACGATGATGAACGCACATTTCGCGGCCGCCGTGCCCAATCTGCGGATCATGGAAATCGACATCGACCGGTTGCCCTGGGACCACGAGCTGTTCACGACGTTGCCGCAGATCGAGGCGGGCTGCCTCGTGATCCCCGATCGGCCGGGCTGGGGCATCGAACCCGACGAAGCCGCCATCCGCGCACACCCGCCGAAAGCCCGCGCCGGATTGCTGCACTACAAGGACGAATAGGAATGGCGCACATGATCGCGCGGCGTACCGCCCTGGCGATGATCGGCGGCAATGCGGTCGCCGCATCGTCGGCCGCGCAATCGACCGTGCGCATGCGGCGGATCGCCGTGCTGCGCTGGGACACCCCGGAAGCCGCATCGGGCGCCGTGGCGGGTTTTCGTGATCGGCTGGCCGAGCTCGGTTGGACCGCCGGGCGCAACCTGGCCATCGATCTTCAGTTCGCCGCCGGCGATCCGGTCCGCGCTGCGGCGCTGCTGACCGAGATGCTGCGCAACGATCCGGAAATCGTCGTCGCATCCTCGACGCCGTCGGTCCGGGCCGCGATCGCCGCGACGCGCAGCGTTCCGATCGTCATGGCGCCGGCGGCGGATCCGATCGCCAACGGCTTCGTCAGTCAGCTCGCGCGTCCGGGCGGCAATTTGACCGGCGTGACGCTTGGTGGACCCGATGTCACGGCCAAGCAGATTGAGCTGCTG
>JANNTF010000647.1:0-1396 GCA_031403455.1 Alphaproteobacteria bacterium
GGTCGCGACGCCTGCCGCCTCGGCCATGCCGTTATAGGTGCGCATGTCCTTGGCGGCGATGCGCAACGGACCCTTGAGATGGCTGTCGTCGCCATCGGTGATCCATGGCTTCATCATCTGCCACATCCGGCCATCGGCGCCGCCGGCGGAGAGGACCTGCGCCTGCGCCGTCAGATCGACGCCGAGCTTGGCCGCGGTCGCTAGGCCTTCGGCGATCACCGCGCACATGCCGATCGTGATCGAGTTGTTGACCAGCTTGCACGTGGTCCCGGCGCCGAGCCCGCCGCAGATCACGATCGTGTCGGTGAAGCTCTCCAGGATCGGGCGCACCCGGGCGATCGCATCGGGCGACCCGCCGACATAGCTCGACAGGCGCCCGGCTTCGGCCTCTTTGGGCGTGCGGCCCAGCGCGGCATCGACCATGCCGCAACCTTTCTTGGCGAGATCCTCGCCGACGCGGCGCGTCATGGTCGGATCGCAGGTCGTGTTGTCGACCAGGATCATGCCCGGGCGCATCGCGGCCAGCAGGCCATCGCTGCCATAGACCATCGCCTCGACCTCGACCGCCGAGGGCACGCAGAGGAAGACGATGTCGCTGGCAGCGGCGATCGCGGCGGGAGTCGGCGCCTCGCTTGCGCCGCGCGCGATCAGATCCTCGACGGGCGCACGATTGCGATGCGCCATCACGGTGAGCGCATAACCGCCGCGCTCCAGAATATTCTTCGCGGCGCCGTGGCCCATGAGGCCGACGCCGATATAGCCGATGCGAGGCTTGCTCGTCATTCCACCCGATCCCTCTATGTGTTCCAGTGCAGTCTGCCACGAAGTCGGGAGTCAGCGATGGACAAGAAGACCCAGATCAATTTCTGGTACGTGATCGCCGCCGTGTTCGGAATTCTGTTCCTGCAGAATCTGTACGTCCAGGGCACGAAGCTGACGCCGATCCCGTATAGCCGCTTCCAGACACTGCTCAACGACGGCAAGGTCGCGGAGATCTCGATCACCCCGAACTACATCCGCGGCTCGCTCAAGCAGGCCGAGCAGGATGGGTTGAGCGTCTTCGTCACGACGCGTGTCGAGTCCGAACTCGCCGAGACTCTGGACAAGCAAGGCGTGGTCTATACCGGGACGATCGAGAGCACTTGGCTGCGCGACTTGCTGTCCTGGATCCTGCCGATGCTCATCTTCGGCGTGATCTGGATGTTCGTCATCCGGCGCATGGGCGGCGGCGTCGGCGGCGGGTTGATGTCGATCGGCAAGAGCCGCGCCAAGGTCTTCGTCGAGAAGGAGACCAAGGTGACCTTCGCCGATGTCGCGGGAGTTGACGAGGCGAAGGAGGAGCTGATCGAGATCGTCAACTTTCTCAAGGATCCGGAAGGCTACGGCCGGCTCGGTG
>JANNTF010000648.1:0-2647 GCA_031403455.1 Alphaproteobacteria bacterium
CCGGCATAGGCGTCGGCCTGCAGGAAGCCGGCGTAGTGCTCGAGATGCCGCTGGGGATGCGCGCCGCCGCGATCGGGTGAGTAGAAGAAGCACGCCGCCGACGGATCGCCGCCGCCGAACGGCCGGTCGTCGCGCACATAGACCCAGAGCCGTCCCGTCTTGGTCTGACCCTTGGCGAGAACGGGGACGGGCGTGTCGTCGCCATGGATGCGCGCACCAGCGAAGACATGCGCGCGCAGAGCGGCGATCACCGGATCGAGCGCAGCCGCGCATTGTCCGACCCAGTCGGCCAGCGTCGAGACGTCGAGATCGACGCCTTCGCGGGCATAGATCGTGCTCTGGCGATTGAGCGGCAGATGCGCGCCGTACTTGCCGAACAGAACCTGGGCGAGAAGCTGCGGGCCAGCCCGGCCGCGCGCGATCGGATGCGAGGGAGCCGGCGTCTGGCTGATCGTCTCGCAATCCCGGCACGTGAACTTCTCGCGCACGTGCTCGATCACCTTCCAGCGCGCGGGCACGCATTCCAGCGTCTCGCTGACGTCCTCGCCGAGCTTGCGCAAATTCCCGCCGCCGCAGCACGCGCAATTGCTCGGCCCGGGATGTACGACGCGCTCGCGCGGCAGATGCTCGGGCAGCTTGCGCCGCGCCGGCTTGCGCCGCGCGAAGCTCTTCACGATCGTCGCCGGCACCGCCTGCTCGACGATCTCGACCTTCGCCTCGGCCTCGGCGCGATCCTCGCCGAGTTCGCGCAGCTCCAGCTCGAGTTGCTCGACCAGCAGCCGGGTGCGCTCGGCCGAGACGCCGAAGCGCTCATGCTTGAGCTTGGCGATCGTCAGCCGGAGCTTGTCGATCAAGAGCGCCCGCGCCTTGGCTTCCGCCTCCGCCGCAATCCGCGCCGCACGCTCGGCGACCAGCAGGGCCTGCAATGCCAGAACCTCGGCAGGCATCTCGGAACGGGGTGATGCGGGCGCGTCACTCATCGCCTCGTTGATAGCGAACACGTCGCGATCAGGTCACGTGCGAAGTTGTGCGATGACTCAAAATTGATCGGCGACTCTCTGTTCGCTTCAACCCGCCGCTTGCGGACGCCAGGTTTGCTGCGGCGCTCTCCAATCGATCCCCTCAAGCAAGCAGCCGAGCTGTGCCGCCGTGATCGACACCGCGCCGTCCACCACCGACGGCCAGATGAACCGCCCGCGCTCCAGGCGCTTGGCGAACAGGCACGCACCTTGTCCATCATGCCAAAGGATTTTGATCAGATCGCTGCGACGGCCGCGGAAGACGAAGAGGTGACCGCAATGCGGATCGTGCTTCAGCGTCTCCTGCACCAGGACAGAAAGGCTCGCTTGGCCCTTTCTCATGTCGGTATGACCCGTCGTCAGCCACACCCGCGCGCCAGAGAAGAACGCGATCATCGCGACCGCAGCGCTCGCACGCAGGCCGCGATCGTCGCCGCGTCAGGTGCGCCGATCACGCGCAGGCGCAGATCCACGCCGAACTCGATCTCGATCACGCCGGGCGACCCACGGCTCGAACTCGAACGTCGAGCCGTCAAATGACCAGCGGCGCTCACGATCTTCACCGCAGCCAGCAACGGCACCTGCGACGCGCCAAGCAAGCCACGCCGATGAAGCCGGCGCCACGTGAACACCCGGTTGGCGTTCACACCGTGCCGCCGAGCCACCACCGCGACTGACGCGCCAGCCGCGAGTGTCTCCTCAACGATCCGCCGCTTCAGATCGAGCGGCCACCGCCGTCGTCCAGACGGTTCAACCGAAACCATGCTGCGCTTCGTGTCCACCTCATGATCGTGGGCACTTCCTCACAAACCGTCCAGGCGGTGCAGACCGGATGCGTACACTGCATCGTCAGCTGGCGCATCTTCTGGCTGACGATCCTCAACCGCGAAGCGCCAAAGGCCCCGGCGGCGATCGTGCTCACCGCGATCGAGAGTGCGGTCCTCGATGCGATCGCCCAGCAAAAAGACCGAGCCCCGCCGCGCCGCGCAACCGTCGCCGACAGCCTCATCGCGATCGCCCGCCTCGGCGGCTATCTCGCGCGTGCCAACGACCCGCCGCCAGGAAACAAGGTCCTCTGGCGTGGTCTCTCCAAACTCGCCGACATCGCCTATGGCGCGACTCTCAGACTGCCGCGAGGAGTTGTGGGTAATTGAAAGCCTAGCGGCGGGTGCGACGGATATGCGCAATTGTGGTGCGCCCACGATTATGTGGAGTTCGTCGCTGCCCGAGGTCTGAATCGCCGACAGAACCGGTATCAGGCGCGTTGGCTGACTGCACATAACTAAGGGCTCGTCAGGTATCAGGTGAATGCATTATTCGCCCGATAGGCGAGATGGTGTAGTTCCTATCGCCGGGGAATTGAGCGCGGGTGATGTTGATGGCGTCCATCTCCTTATCGGAGACGGCGATACCCTTGGGATAGGTGTTGGGATCGAGTTCGCAGAGGACGGTCAGGCCGGTCTTGGTGGTGGTGGCGGCGATCAAGTCGGAACGTGTCAATGGCTTTGCGCCACTCGTCGTCATGAGTTTACTGAGCAAATCAGCGGCTGTTGCGGCGTGGTTTGCACTTGGAGTGGCGGGTTTATCCAGACTGCTTCGGGCAACTTCTGTGGTCGAGGATTTCTGCC
>JANNTF010000649.1:0-1401 GCA_031403455.1 Alphaproteobacteria bacterium
CAGCGGCCGGCCCCCGGACCGGTGCCGTAGTAGTCACGCACCACGACGCGATGGGGCTGACCGAAATGCATCGAGACGGCGATCCTGGGTGCGTCGGCGGCGAACTTGCCGCGCTGCTTGGCATGTCCCGGCGGCCCGCCGCCGGCTTGCGCGCCCTTGCCCTTGCCGTTACCGGCCCAGGGCGGCTTCTCGGCGATCGCGGGAAGCGCGAACGCGCAGATCCCGATGACCGCAACCCACACGCGCAAGTTCGACATCCGATGCCTCCTGGCTCACAGCTAAACGTCCCGGCCGGTATTCTGTTCCACCCGCCGGCGCGAGCAGCGAGGCCGGCGGCTGGCCGAAATGCATCCCGGCGGCGATCAGGAGGGTCAGCACGCTACCGACGGTCATGAGCAGTGGCATCACGATCAGGTTCGACACCGAATCCGCGAAGGCCCTCTCCGGGTTGCAGGCGTCGTAGCGGATCGCGTAGCCGCCGCCCGGCTTGGGCCTGGTATGTGTGCTGCGATCCATCCGCACGGTGTGCGTCGTCCCAGCCGCATCCGTGAAGCTGACCCTGACCGTGTAGCCGCCGGGCCGGCCGGGAGCGCCCTTGTGGCGCTCAATGCGCGCGATCTTCCCCGTCGTCTTCGCGCCGCGCCACAGGAGCGGGATGCGGTTCCTCGACATTAGATGCCGAAGCCCGTCGCGACCAGGCCGGCAGCGCTCAACATCAGCGTGAACAAGAGGACGGCATCGAAGTTCGGGGATGCGGCAACGTAGCGACCGATCGGCGGCGGGACAATCCACGGCCGCGCCGGCGGCGCTCGCACGCCGCTTGGCATCCGAACGGCTCGCCTTCTAAATTGGCCCAGGACATGCAGGAACCCGGGTGACCCATGCGACTTCTTTTCCTTCAGAACGGCCCGCGCCGGACCACGGTGAGCAAGCTCGAGCAGCGCTTTGCCGACGCGGGCTTCGCGGTGGATTTCAAATTCGCCTATGGCGGCGAGTTCCCGGACTCGCTCGACGGCTACGATGCGTGCTTTCTGTCCGGCAGTCCGCATGGCGCCTACGAGGACATCCCTTGGATCAATCGTGAGCATGCGCTGATCAAGGAAATGGCAGAGCGCCGCATGCCGATGCTTGGAATCTGCTTCGGCAGTCAGATCCTCGGCTCGGCGCTGTGCGGACGCGACCAGGTGTTCCGGCGCGCGCGCTGCGAGGTCGGCTGGATGTCGCTGCCGCTCGCCCCGGACGCGTCGCGTGACGCGCTGACCCGCGGGCTCGAGGGCAGCGTGCACATGTTCGTCTGGCATAATGACGAGGTGCGCGCCGGGCATCGCGACATGCGCATCCTCGCCGCGTCGCCGGATTGTCCGAACCATGTCTGGCGCTATCGCGATCTGCCGATCTGGG
>JANNTF010000650.1:0-2076 GCA_031403455.1 Alphaproteobacteria bacterium
TCTCGAAATTCTCCTTCATGATTCCCCAGCTGCCACCGTGACCGGAGCAGCGCTCGATGATCTGTACGTCCGCATCGGGGATCAGTCGCAGCATCTCCGCGGCCTTCGCGCCCATGTTCTGCGCGCGCGCATGACACGCGAAATGCATGGCGACGCCGCCATCGAGCGGCGCCAGGCCCGGCGCCAGGCCCTCCTTCTTGGCGATGTCGACCACGTACTCCGTGATGTCAAACGTCGCCCGGGAAAGCTTCTTGATCAATTCGTCGTCCGGCAGCAGGAGCGGCCACTCGAATTTGAACATCAGCGCACAGGATGGGATGAGCGCGACGACGTCCCAGCCCTCGTCGATCAGCGGCGAGAAATGCGCCGCCACCGATTTCGCCGCGGCGACGACCTTCTCGATCTCGCCATGCTCGAGCTGAGGCATCCCGCAGCAGCGCGGATACTCGACGCGGGTCTCCACGCCATTGCGGTTGAGAACCGCGCGTGCGGCCATGCCGATCGGCGGGTCGTTGTAGTTGACGAAGCACGTGGCGTAGAGCGCGGCCTTGCGCTTGCCCGCCGCGGGGGCCTCGGCATTGACCTTCGTGGGCGCCGCGCGGTCGCGCATCTTGAATGTCGCGGCGTTGAATTTCGGCAGATGCGCCTCGTGATGCACGCCCAGCATTTTTTCCATGACAGGGCGTGTCAGGCCATTGCCTTCCTTCGTCGCCCAGTTCGCGATCGGCGCGGCCAAGGCGGCGAGCTTGCCATTGCGGTCGGTGCGGGTGAGCTCGCGCTCGTTCCACTTGACGCCGTTCTTGCGCGTCTCGATGGCGCGCGCGCGCAGCATCAGATGCGGAAAATCGAGGTTCCATTCATGCGGCGGCACGTAGGGACATTTCGTCATGAAGCAGAGATCGCAGAGCGTGCAGCCGTCCACGACTTCCATCAGCTGGGGCTTGGTCAGATCCTCGACGGATTCGTTCGCGCTCTGATCGACGAGGTCGAACAGCGTCGGAAAGGAGTCGCAGAGATTGAAGCACCGCCGACACCCGTGACAGATGTCGTAGACGCGCCGCAGTTCGGCCTCGAGCTTGGCTTCGTCCCAGAAATCGGGATTGGTCCAGTCGACGGGATGACGCACCGGCGGTTCGAGGCTGCCTTCACGCATAGCGATATTTCCTTGGTGCGGATCGGCGCTGCGAGCCGCGTCGCATGCGGCTCGCAGCTGCCGGAAGCTTCACTTCATCTCGGTGAGCGTCTTCTGGAACTTGCCGGCGTGGCTCTTCTCGGCCTTCGCCAGCGTCTCGAACCAATCGGCGATCTCGTCAAAGCCTTCGGTGCGCGCCGACTTCGCCATGCCCGGATACATGTCCGTGTATTCGTGCGTCTCGCCCGCGATTGCCGCCTTGAGGTTGTCGCCGGTATTGCCGATCGGCAGGCCGGTGGCCGGGTCGCCGGTCTCCTCGAGGAATTCGAGATGGCCATGCGCATGGCCCGTCTCGCCTTCGGCGGTCGAACGGAACACGGCGGCCACATCGTTGTAGCCTTCGATGTCGGCCTTCTGCGCGAAATAGAGATAGCGGCGATTGGCCTGGCTCTCGCCAGCGAACGCTGCCTTGAGATTGTCTTCGGTCTTCGTCCCCTTGAGCTTGGGCATCGGGATCATTCCTCCTGGTGGAGCGTCGCGCCCGCTGCCGAAATGGCGCGGAACCAACGCGTATCAGAAGGAGTAGAACCGGAGCCGTCTCGCTGTCAACTCGCTAGATCAGTTCTAGACTGAACTATACGGCGTTATTTTGATGTAGATTCAACGTCCGCGGCGACGCGCATAATGACATCGATCCGACGCAGCGACGTGCCGGCGGGAAACGCGGGCAGGGATGTCACATGGACGTGGCTGGCGGGGATATCGACCAGTTCGCCGGTCTGCTCGATCAGCACGTGGTGATGGTCACCGGTGTTGGTATCGAAATAGGACCGCCCGGCTTCGACCACGACTTCGCGCAGAACGCCGGCCGCGGTGAATTGGTTGAGCGTGTTGTAGATCGTCGCCAGCGATACCTTGATCCCGGCGGCAGCCGCCTCGGCCTG
>JANNTF010000651.1:0-3302 GCA_031403455.1 Alphaproteobacteria bacterium
CGGCACCTGGGTGAACCGGTCGATCTGGATCGCAGCAACAACGCCCGCAATCGCATTTGTCGCAGCGACAAACCACACCAAGGTCCCAGGCATCGCGTCATTCGCACTTGGACTTCTTCGCTTCTAGAGATTAGCGCTTCCGCCAGAAACTACTTCCGATCAGCCGATGGTTTCGGTGACTCCGGCACCTTCACGCGGGTCGACCAGTCCTCCTTTTTCAGAGGCCGCGGCGGTGGCCCCGGAGGCGGCGGAGGCGGCGGAGGCGGCGGAGGCGGCGGCGGATCTGCTGGCGTCATCGATGTTTCTCCGGCCCTTGCAGGGGGTGTTAGCCCTAAACGCAGCAACGAGGCAGCAAACTCTCCAGATCCGAGTTTGCTGTCAATGGAACCGCACCGGGTTTGCCGGAGGCTCCAAGCCTTGAGAGGATGGAGCCATGAAGGGAACGAAGCACCACTCACCTGAAGTACGCGAGCGGGCAGTTCGGCTGGTGCGGGATCAGCAGGTCGAACACGG
Organism: Alphaproteobacteria bacterium; assembly: GCA_031403455.1. GTDB lineage: Bacteria > Pseudomonadota > Alphaproteobacteria > CACIAM-22H2 > CACIAM-22H2 > CAIOSQ01. The sequence continues at coordinate 514 of JANNTF010000651.1, forward strand.
CTCGGAATGGGCGGCGGGACGCTTCGTGCATCGCCGGGGCGATGATGCGCCGATCAGGCCGCTGTGGCCCGTTCGCGATCGATACTTTCCAGCATCCGGTTGATCACTGCCCGGGTGATTTCATCGATGTCGAACCGCAGCCGTGCCTCGCTCGCCGACAGTGCGAGGATCTTGGCCGGCAGCTCGGGTCCGACTCCAGGCAGTTGCACGCGGCAATGCTCGCCGATGCCGGCCGCGAGTGTGCCGCCGATGCGCATGCCGCCCGCGGATACGTCGATGATCGGCGCCGTCACGCGACGGCTCGCGACCTGAATTTCGACCATGCCCGGGAGCCACACGCGCGGCCAGCGCCGACGCTCGACATCGCCGCATGCGGCGCGCACCGCGCGTGCAACGCCTTCGCGCGCCAGGTGCAGCAGGCCGTCGACGTCGCTGCCGGCAGCCTTCGACTTGGCCTGTTGCGCGAGCTTGGCCATGACGATCCCGCTCTCGCGCTCGATCGTGTCCGCCATCGCGTTGAGCGCCCGGCGGCGTTGCGCATCGATCCTCTCTGCGGCGCTCGAAAGCTGACCGGCCAGACGCTCAAGCTCGATAGCCTGCGCGCGGAACTCGTCCGCGGTAGCGCGGGCGACCCAAGCACCCGTCGCGGCGATCGCGATCGCGCCGGCCAGGGCGAGCGCGATAAACGGTGCGCCGGCCAGCAGGCCATCGCTCGCCGCCAAGGCGACGACGACCAGCACGGCGATACCCGCGAAACCGATCACTCGGCGCGCGATCGATCGGACGACCGTGTCATTCCGCCCGGTGCATTCGGCTTCCATGCTGCTCTCCATCGACCTGCCGGCCCCGGTAATCTTCCCTCAGTGAGTTTTCGACTGTGTTAACGAGCCAGCAGGCCGCGAAAATTCGTTCCCGTGGATCGGGTTCCCCTGCACCGCTCGGGCGCTGGCCGGCGATGGTGCTCGGCCTTGCCGTCATCCTCGGCTGGGCGGCGCTGCTGCTGGCGTGGCGGCGGCGGCGCCTCGCCGCGACTCCAGCCGCCACAGCACGAGACCCGCGATGACGATCACGACGGCGCCGACCCAGGTGAACGCGTCGGGCCACTCGTCGAAGACGAGCAACCCAAAGGCGGACGAGCCGACGAGCTGCCAGTAGTTGAACGGCGAGACGACGCTTGCCTCGGCGTGCTGCATGGCCCGCGCGATGCAGTAATGTCCGAGCCCGCCGATGATGCCCAGGCTCGTCATCAGCGCCAGGTCGCCTGCCGTCGCCGGCGTCCGCCACACGAAGGGCAGGAAGGCCGCCATCACGATGGTCCCGACCAGGGCGCTGTAGACGACCGAGGTCTCGGGCGTGTCCTTGTCGGCAACGTAGCGCGTGAAGACCTGGTAGGCGGCGTAGAAGGTCGAGCTCGCCACCGGGAACAGCGTCGCCCAGTCGAAGGCGGTAGAGCCCGGCCGGATGACGATGAGCACACCCAGGAATCCGATGAGCACGGCGAAGAGCCGCACGACGACGATCCGCTCCCCCAGCATCCGCCAGGCCATGAGGGAGACGATGAAGGGGGCGATGAACTGGATCGCCGCCGCCTGCCCGAGCGGGATGTACTTGACGCCGATGAAGGCGCACACGGTCGAGACCATGAGCAGGGTCGAGCGCAGGATCTGCGCGCCGAGCTGATTGGTACGGAAGATCGTGAAGCCGCGACGCGGTGCGAAGAGCACGAGCACGAAGAGGAAGTGCCCGGCGTTGCGCGCCCAGATGATCTGCTCGGAGGCGTAGCCGCTGCTGAGGAGCTTGACGCAGCCGTTCATCACCGGGAACAGCGTCGCGGCCATCAGCATGTAGAGGATGCCGCGCAGCACACGCGGCACGGGCTGCGCGGGACCAGGGGCCGCCGGGGAGTCGGTCACGAGAAAATCGGAGTCAGCATGCGAATGGCACCGTCGAATCCATCGTAAGAAATTGACCGCGGGGAATCAGGGGAATTCGTATCCAGATACACAATTCGCCGGGGCTGCCTCGTCAGCGAAACCGATCCAGCGTGACTTTCATTGCAGCGTGACTTTCCTTGCCGTTCAGGCATCGCTGGGCTTCTTCACGAGAAAACCAAGCAGGATCGCCGTGTTCTGCGCGTGCACGCCGCGCGCCGATCAACCGCCGTACATCACGCTCGGCAGATAGGTCGCGATGCCCGGGAAGATCCAGAGCAGCCAGGTCGCGAACACCATGGCCAGGAAGGACGGCACCGCGCCCCAGGCGATGAACAGGATGCTGCGCTTGGACAGCCCCTGGATCACGAAGAGGTTGAAACCCACCGGCGGCGTCACCGTCGCGATCTCGACGACGAGCACGAGATAGATCCCGAACCAGATCGGATCGATCCTAGCGGCGTGGATCATCGGCATGACGATCGACAGCGTGAGCACGATCATCGAGACGCCGTCGAGGAAGCAGCCGAGGATCACGTAGAGCACGGTGAGCACGACGATCAGCATCGCCGGCGAGAGCTGCCAATGCGTGACGATCGCCGCGAGACTCTTCGGGATGCCCGTGAAGCCCATCGCCACGGTCGTGAACGCCGCTCCGGCGATGATGAAGGCGAGCATGCAGGAGGTTTCCGTGGCCTGCAGCAGGCTGGCGCGGAAATTCTCCCAGGTCAGTGTTCCGGTCGCCGCGGCGAGGACGAGGGCGCCGATCAGGCCGATCGCGGCGGCTTCCGTCGCCGTCTCCAATCCGCCGTAGATCGAACCGATCACGGCCACGACCAGGAGGATGATCGGGATCAG
>JANNTF010000652.1:0-1068 GCA_031403455.1 Alphaproteobacteria bacterium
ACCGCCACCGCCGCGATCGGCAGACCGAGCAGTGCCGGCAGACCGAGCTTGGTCGAAACCAGCGCGGACGCGTAGGCGCCGACGCCGAAGAACGCGGCATGGCCGAATGAGAATTGCCCGGTGAGACCGACGACCAACTGCAACCCGAGCACGGCGATCGCCGAGATCAGCGCCATGTTGAGCACGCGCAGAGCGTAGGTGTCGGCGAACGCCAGCAGCAGCAGCCAGACCAATGCGAGCGTGGCCGTCACGGCGATGCGCCGGGTGCGCGAGACGAAGAAGCCTGAAGCGTCACCGATCGCGACCTTGGCTGTCTCGGTGATCGATCGTCCCGCAGCCTGCTTGGGCCGGAAGAAGAACATCAGCACCGCGATGAGAATCGCGAAGGTGATGATGTTCTTGTACTCGGACGGCAAGGCGCCCGCGGCCAGCGTCTCGATGACGCCGAGCGCAAGCCCGCCGAGCATCGTGCCGACGATGCCGAAACCACCGAGCGCCGCGGCCGCGAAGGCCTTCACGATCACGGTGTGACCCAGTCCGAAGGAGGCGAAGAAGAGCGGAGCCATCAGCACGCCAGCCGCGCCGCCAAGCGCGCCGCTGATGGCGAAGGTCAGCGCCACGTTGCGCCGTCGACTCACGCCATAGAGCGCGGCCGTCGCCGGATCGAGCGATGCGGCGCGCCAGGCGATCCCGGTCAGGGTGAAGCGAAAGAAATACTGCAAGGCCGCCATCGCCGCGAAGCCGAGGCCCATGATCCAGAGATTGAGCGCCTGAGCGCGAATGCCGAAGACGATGATCGGCTCGGTCGAGAAGATCTGCGGATAGGCGATCGGCTCGCGTCCCCAGATGATGATCGCCAGCGCCTGCAGGGCGATCGACAGGCCGAGCGTCGCGATCAGCAGATTGAGTAGCGGCGCGCGTCGATCGAGGATCGGTCGCAGCACGCCGCGCTCAAGCGCGACGCCCACCAGCCCGGTCACCAGCGTGGCGAGAAAGAACGCCATCACGTAGGGCATGCCCGTCATCGTGATCAAACTCAGGCCGATGAAGGCGCCGAGCATCACCATC
>JANNTF010000653.1:0-1656 GCA_031403455.1 Alphaproteobacteria bacterium
GTTCCTAATACTGTAAATGATTTTCGACTTGGTTGCAAAACTAATAAATCTCGTGCATAATTCAATAATTGTTGTAACAATATGTTCTTGACACAAATAAAACTAAATTATAACATAAAATAAAACAAAACAAATAATGAATATTAACCTTTTGAATTATTAATTTCAATTCAATAATACCATTAAAATGCGATGCAATTGGGTCGGCGCCATCAGCGCGGCCTGGCGCCCGGCCTCGACTGCCACGAGCATCGCGAGGAAGGCGACGATCGTCTTGCCGCTTCCGACATCGCCCTGAACGAGGCGCAGCATCCGCTGCGGCTGTGCCAGATCCGCGACGATGTCGGCGACCGCGCGCTGCTGCGCGCCGGTGAGCGTGAAGGGCAGAGCGGCCAGCGCCTTGGCCCGCAGCCCGCCATCGCCGGTCACGGGCTGGCCGGCCTGGCGCCGCTGATGCCGGCGCACGAGCAGCAGGGCGAGCTGACTCGCGAGCAATTCGTCTTAGGCGAGACGCCGGCGCGCGACTCGATCGGGTGCGAGATCGCCGATCTCCTGGGGCGCGTGTAACGTATGGAGCGCCTCGTGCCAGCCCGGCCAGCCTTCGCGCCGCACGAGGGCAGGGTCCAGCCACTCCTCGAGCAGCGGTGCGCGCTCCAGCGCGCTGCGCACCGTGCGCGCCATGATTCGTGCGCTGACGCCGGCGGTGAGACCGTAGACCGGCTCCACGATCGCGACGGTGGCGAACTCCGCGATGGGAACGACATGATCCGGGTGCGTGATCTGGATCTCGTCGCGAAACCGCTCGACCTTGCCGCTGATCACGCGCTGCTCGCCGATGGGCAGGAGCTTGTTCAGCCACTCCGCCTTCGCGCGAAAGAACACGAGATGCAGGAAGCCCGTCTCGTCACGGCAGCGCACCTTGTAGGGCAGGGACGGCGTTCGCGGTGGTTGATGCTGGTCGACCGTGACGATCAACGTGGCGATCGCGCCGTCGAGCGCCTGCGCGAGCTTGGGCGTGGTCCGGCGATCGACGATTCCGGTGGGCCGATGCCAGATCAGATCCGCGATCTTCTCGCCACCTGCAGCGCGTGCGACCAGCGGCGCCAGCTTCGGGCCGATGCCCGGCAGCGATGCGATCGGCGCGAATAGAGGAAACAGGATCTGAGGGCGCATGCAATCGAACTCGGTGGGTCGTAGTGGCTGACAGAGTGAAGCGATCGGCCTATATGCATAGCCGAGACCGCCGCCTCCCCCCAACTCCGTCAGCACGTCAACGATGCCCGCCGAGCCGATCGACTCTCGTCGCAAGCGACTGATCCACCGCAGCCTGTACACGGGCATGAAAGAGACGGACCTGTTGCTCGGTGCGTTCGCACGCGCGCATGTCCTGGGCTTTGACGTGCCGCAGCTGGATCGCTACGAGCAATTGCTCACCGAACCGGATCCGCAGATCTATGCCTGGGCCATCGAACAAACACCGGTCCCGATGGAACACGACACTGATGTGATGAAGCTGCTGCGGCACTTCACGCGGGCCTATCGACCTTGAGCACGCTCGTGACTCTCAAGCCCGGTCAGCGAACTGAGCTTTCCGGCGCGCCGCCGGGCCTCGATGCTCGCGCGCTGGCCTCGCTTGCCGCGGGCGGCCGCGATGTG
>JANNTF010000654.1:0-7110 GCA_031403455.1 Alphaproteobacteria bacterium
GGGGGGGGCCGCCGGCCCCCCCCCCCCGGGGTGGGGAGGCACAACGCAGGACTCGACAGGCCTGGGGTCGCTGCCGCATTCAGTCGCCACGACTCAATCAGGGGAGAAGACGCGCGATGAAGAAGATGTTCGACATGACCGGCCGGGTTGCGATCGTGACCGGAGGCAATGGCGGGATCGGGCTCGGCATGGCCAGGGGCCTGGCGTCGCACGGCGCGGCCATCGTGGTCGCCGCGCGCAACGCGGAGAAATCCGCGGCCGCCGTCAAGGAGCTGCAGGGTCTGGGCGCGACGGCAAACAGCGTCACCGTCGACGTCAAGGACGAGGCGGCGGTGAACGCGATGGTCGCCGACACGATGAAGCGCTACGGGCGCCTCGACGTGCTCGTCAACAATGCCGGGATGAACGTCCGCAAGCCGCCCGAGGAGATTTCCCTGGCGGAGTGGCGCGAGGTGATGGACACCAATCTGACCAGCGCCTATCTCGCGAGCCACGCCGCCTACCCGCATATGAAGCAGCGCGGCGGCGGCAAGATCGTGAATATCGGCTCGATGATGTCGATCTTCGGCGCGCCCTTCGTGCCGGCCTATGCCGCCAGCAAGGGCGGCATCGTGCAATTCTCCAAGGTCTGCGCCAATGCGTGGGCCAAGGACAACATCCAAGTCAACGCCGTGCTGCCGGGATGGATCGACACCGAACTCACGCAGCGCGGCCGCGCCCAGATCACGGGGCTGCACGAGCGCGTGCTCGCGCGCACACCCGCCGCTCGCTGGGGCGTGCCCGACGACCTCGCCGGCATCGCGGTGTTTCTCTGCAGCGCCGCGTCCGATTTCGTCACCGGCACCGCGATCCCGATCGATGGCGGCTACGCGATCAACGGGTGAGCGTCACGCGGCGGCGTCGCTGCCCAGCGCAACCGCCGCCTCGAGCCGCGCCAGCCGCGTCGCGGCGAAGCGGTCGATGGTCCCGGCGCGCATCTGCTGGCGCGCCGCGACGAGATTGCGCGCCGTCGCATGACGGCCGCCGCGGAGCGCGGCCTCGATCGCGAAGCGCGAGAACATGTCGCGCTGCGCCACGCTGCCGCCGACCAGCGCGAAGCGCCGCCATGACGCGACCAGCAAGGCGGCGGCATCCTCGTACCGGCCGAGGCTGAACGCCTGCAGGCCCCGCGCGATCGCCAATCCCGGATGCCGCGCGACGCGATCCATCTCGCTGCCGCCGCGGATCGCCGCCCGCCGCAACGACGCGATCAGCGCGGCCGCATCGCCTGCCCGCCCCGCGGCCAGCAAGGCCTGGAGATAATGGAGCCGCGCGAACACCACCGCGTCGTCGCCGACGCGCCGCGCCGCCAGCGCGGTGAGCTCCTCCCAGCGCGCGCCGACGTCGACGCCGTCGAGCTCCAGCCGGGCGAGCAGCGAGACCGCATTCGCCACATCGCGGAAATCATCGGTCTGCTCGGCGCGGATCGCGCCGTCATAGAGTGCGAGCACGTGCTCGTGCCGTCCGCGCTCGAGTTCGAACAGAGCCTGATGCCACCACAGATGCAGGCGGAAATTCCCGCAGCCGAGCCAGGCGGCGCGGTGACGATCGAGCCATGCCACGCCATCTTCGGCGCGCGCCGTCATCTCGTGGACATGCGCGACGGCGTGGATGGCCCAGACATCGTCGCCAGCCTGTTCGACGGCCGCCCGTCCGGCGCGCTCGGCGGAGTCCAGCTCGCCCGCCTCCTCGCGCGCGAAGGCGACGCAGCCTCGCACATAGCCGCGCTGCGGATGATCCGGCGACAGCGCGATCAGCGCCGCTTCGGCCGCGCGCCGCATGCCGAGCATGTCGCCGGCCATGAAGCGGATCTGATGCGAGAGCTTCACCGCCAGCACGTCGTCGGGTTCGGCATCCGCCCACGAGTCCAGCGCCTGCGCCGCGACCGAGGGCCGGCCCTCGAGCCAGGCCGAGAGAGCAGACGCATAGGACAGCTCACGCCGATCGAGTCCACGCATCTGCTGCAGCCGCGCCACCTCGGTCGCCGCCTCCCGAGCCGCGGGCACCAGCTCGGCGCGGCCGGCGATCAGCAGCGTCAGACCGCGCAGCGCATGGCCGAGCGCGAGATCGGGGTCGGCGGCGAGACAGCGCGCCAGAGCCGGCGCGACTTGCGCGCCATGCACGAGCACGCCATGCGCGGCGACATCCCAGGCGGCGAGCGCATCGGGACTCGGTGTCCCGACTCGGGAGCGGCATCGATCGATGAGGTGCATGGCACGAGTCCCGGCGCTGGCTTCGGACATCGCCACCATGACGCCGGCCGCCGCACCGCACGGCTCACATCGGTGTGACGCGGATCAAAGCCGCGTGAGCGATCACCGTTGCGTGAGCACGGACGCCTCCCGTCTCAGGCGATGACGATGTCGAAGATGCCGAGCCGCGCGCCGCTCTCCAGACGATCGGCGGGTTCGAGGCGCACGATCACGCTCTCGCGCTGCTTGGGATCGCGGATCGACGCGAGCACCCCGTCGCGCGCATTCAGCGGCTCGCCTTCCACGTACATCTGCGTGATCAGCTGCCGGCGATCGGGGAGATCGATGCGGAAATGGATATGCGGCGTGCGGCCGGGATAGGCGACCGGCCGGATGGTCCGGAACGCATAGCGCCCGTCGCGATCCGTCGCGGCGCGGCCGCGCCCCTGGAAGCCGGCATCGCGCCGGCGGTCGCCGCGCTCGTCACGGGGATGGCGATAAACCCCTTTCGCATCGCATTGCCAGATCTCGACACGGGCGCCGGCGATCGGCTGGAGATCAGGCATCAGCACACGTCCGTGGAGATGCACGATCGCGCCCTGCGCCCGCGCGGCCTCGCCTTGCACGACGACCAGATCGGCATCGGAGTCGCCGGCCCAATCGAGCGGATAATACGGTCCCTCGGTCTGCCGTGGCGTCGCGAGGCGAAGCGCCTGGGCCAGGCCTGGGCCACTCGGCCACGCGACGATCATCACCGTGCCGGCCACCGCGACACCCAGGGTGCGACGGGTCGTGAGGTCGGGTCGGAATGACGTCATCGCTCGCTCCTCGAACTGCGCCGCATCATAGCAGCGTCCCCGTTTGGCCATGCTTGCGCTCGTGATCGAGCAGCCAGCGCTTGCGCGGCAGGCCGCCGCCATAGCCGGTGAGCGTGCCGTCGGCGCCGATCACGCGATGACAGGGTACGACGATGGAGATCGGATTGGCGCCATTGGCGAGTCCGACGGCGCGCGTCGCCGTGGGCTGCGCGAGTTGGGTGGCCAGGCCGCCATAGCTGGTCGTGGTGCCGGCAGGGATCGTGCGCAGCGCGGCCCAGACGCGGCGCTGGAACTGCGTGCCGCCGCCATCCACCGCGATCGTGTCGAGCCCGAACAGGTCGCCTTGGAAATACGCGTCGAGCCTGGATTTCACGCCGAGCGCATCTTTGGCCCCGGTCAGGGTCACCGCGCCGAAGCGGCGCTGCAGGCTGCGCTGGAAACGGTCCTCCGCATCGGCGAATTCCAGCGCGATCAGCACGGAGTCCGAGCACGCGATCTCGATCTCACCGAGCGGCGATGTCGTGCGGGTATAGGTCAAGAGCATCATGGCAAAATGACCACGATATTGCCGATCGCGCGACCGCTCTCGAGGAGTTCATGCGCGGCGGCGATCTCGGCGAGCGGAAATTCCGCGGCGATCGCGTGGCGCAGCCGGCCGGCGGCCGACCAGGCGGCGATGTCCGCGATCGCGGCCGCGCGCGCGGCCGGCGGCAGATTGAAGCCCTGGACCAGGCGCAGCGTCACGCCCTTGAAGGCGAGCGGGTAGTACGGAAAGACCGGCTCGGGCACCGCGCTCGACGAGTAGGAGGCGATCGTGCCGTTCGCCTTGATGAGCGGCACGTCGAGCGCGAGATTGGCGCCGAGATCGACCTCGATGATGCGGTCGACGCCGCGCCCCGAACACAGCGCCTCCACCCGCGCCACCACATCCTCGCGCTTGCGGTCGATCACGACATCGGCGCCGGCGCTCAACGCATGCGCCGCTTTCGCCGGCGAACTCACCGTGCCGATCACCGTCGCGCCGCCGAGCTTCGCCATCTGCACGCAATAATGGCCGACCGCGCCCGCGGCGCCCTGGACGAGGATCGTCTGGCCATGCACGGGGCCATCCGCGAAGACGGCGCGATGCGCCGTGCACGCGGGGATGCCCAGGCAGGCGCCCGCATCGAAGCCCAACGAGGCTGGCAAGGCGACGGCGTTCCCGACCGGCACCGCGCAGAGCTCGGCTGCCGTGCCGAGCCCCCGGCTGCGATCGTAGAGCGCGGTCGCGTTGTAGATCCAGACCCGCTCGCCCACGCGCGATGTCGCAACGCCGGCGCCGACCGACGCGATGATCCCGGCGCCATCGGCATGCGGCACGATGCGCGCGAACGGCATCGTCCAGCCGCGCCAGCCGCCGCGATGCTTGGTGTCCGAGGGATTCACGCCCGAGGCGTGGATGCGCACGACCACCTCCCCCGGCGCGGCCGCCGGATCAGGCAGATCGCCCAATTTCAGGACATCGCGCGCCGGTCCCGTGCGCTCATACCAGGCAGCAATCATCCTTTCCTCCTCGGGTGGTGGCGCGCTGTCCACAGCCGGCTCAGCTGCGCATTGACTTACACCCCGAAGTGTCGCGATGATTTGCGTATCAGCCAATAGGTTTGTGGATGCCCGCGCGGACGGCGAGACTCGGTCAGATTCAACGGCGCAGCAATGCGGCGCGCAGCGCTCAGACGCGCGATCAGCTGATCGAGGGCGCGATCCGCGCCTTGCGCGAGATCGGCTTCGCGCGCACGACGACCGCGACGATCTGCGCGCATGCCCGCGTGACGACCGGCGCCCTGCACCATCATTTCGCGACCAAGGAAGATCTGCTCTTCGCGGTGCTCGACCGGCTCTCGGTGGACGTCTCGGCGCAGCTCGACGGGTTCTTCGATTTCACCGGTCCGCTCGCCGCGACGGCGGAGCGCGCGGTGCAGCGGCTGTGGTCGGTCTATGGCGGCAAGCGCTACCGCGCCGTCTGGGAGATCACGATCGGTTTCAGCAGCGAGCGCCGGTTGCGCACGGCGATGACGCGCCAGCGAAATCAGGCCACCGACGCGCTCATCGAACGCTGGTGTCGCGGCCTCGACCTGGCGCGCCACGAACGCGAGGAGATCGCGGGCGCGCTGCGGTTCACGCTGATCGCCATCCGCGGCCTGTTCCTCGACACCTATCTCGATTTCGATCGCCGTCACTTCCAGCAGCAATTGTCGATTCTTTCGCGTGCGGTCGCCGAACGTCTCGAGGCCATTCTTGGGGCTCACCGCCGGCTCGCGCGCGCCGCCTGAACCATCACTTGATCAGAGAGGGAGAAAGTCCATGACCAGCGAAGTCTCACGCCGTCTGTTGCTCGCATCCGGCGCATCCGCCGCCGCCTTGGTCGCCGCTTCGTCGGACGCCGTCGCGCAAGCCGCCGGCGATCGCATCCGCAAGATCGTGCTGATCTCCTGGCCGCAGGGGCAGAATCCGCAGGGCTTCCAGGCCTCGCAGCTGATCGCGCAGGAATGGCGCAAGCTCGGGCTCGAGGTCGAGGTGCGGCCGCTGCCCTGGCCGCAGCACATCCAGATCGTGTGGAACGAGCGCTCGCGCTGGGACACCACGATGTGGCGCATGGTCGGCCGCTCGGAGCGCAGCGATCCCGACGAGATCGTCTACAACCTCTTCCACTCCTCGACCGCGGAGAAGGGCTTCAACTTCGTCGGCTACAACAATCCCGACTACGACAAGCTCGTGGTCGCGCAGCGCCAGGCGACGGATCAGACCAAGCGCCGCGAACTCGTGCGCGAGGCGCAGAAGACCGTCGATCGCGACCAGATCCAGGCTTTCCTCGTCCATCCCGCGCATGTGAAGGCGTTCAACAAGAATGTCTGGGACGAGGCCACGATCCTCAATCAGAGCGGCATCGGCATCCGCAATTTCTGGACGTTCATCCGCGCGACGCCGAAAGGCGATCAGAAGCAGATGATCCTGAACGCCGCCGAGCCGGTGATCTCGATCAACCCGCTGTTCATAGCCGGCGGCACGAGTTCCTGGGTGACCGAGCTGCTCTGGGATCGCCTCGCGCGCGTCGGCCTGGACGGGCTGCCCGAACCCTGGGCCGCGGAGAAGATCCAGTGGGTCAACGAGACCACGCTCGACGTGACGATTCGCGCCGGCCAGACCTGGCATGACGGCAAGCCTGTCACGGCCGAGGATGTCATGTACTCCTTCGAGGCGCCCGGAATCGAAAACAAGGTGCCGATGTACAAGCCCTTCGTCGCGGGGATCGCGAAGATGGAGAAGACCGCCGATCTCACGGTGCGCTTCACGCTCAAGGATCCCAATGCGGCCTTCGTCACCGCCTCGCTCGCCAAGATCAACATCATTCCCAAGCACATCTGGGAACCCGTGATGAAGGAGCTGATGGGCAAGCCCGAGAACGCCGAGGCGCTGCCCAACCCGTCGCCGATCGGCTCGGGTCCGTTCAAGCTGGTGCGTGCGCGCATGCAGGAGGAAGTCGTCCTCGACCGCAACGACAAGCATTGGGCGGCGCCCAAGATGGATCGCTGGATCCTGCGCATCGTGCCCAATCCCGAAGCCACGCTCGGCATGCTGCGCAGCGGCGAGATCAACTTCCTCGCCGATTACGGCGGTGATCCCGAAGTGCTGGAGAAGCTGGTGAAGGACAACCCGCACATCACGATGAAGCAGGAAGTCGATATCGGCTTCGAATACGCGGCGTTCAATCTGCGGCGGGCGCCGTTCAGCGACGCGAATTTCCGCCGCGCGCTGTCGGCCGCGATCGATCGCAACGTGATGGTGCAGGCGGCTTGGAACGGCTACGCGGTCGCCGCCAACTCGCCGGTCTCCCCGGCGCTGAAATTCTGGTACCAGCCGGACATCGAGAAGATGAACACCGGCCTGCAGCGCGCCAAGGACATGCTGCAGCAATCCGGCTATCGCGTCGTCGGCAACCGCTTGCACTACCCGGAAGGCGTCAAGGAGACGCTGACCGCGGTGGAATAATCCGCATGCGGAGACTCACCACCCCGCGCGGC
>JANNTF010000655.1:0-4380 GCA_031403455.1 Alphaproteobacteria bacterium
CTCATGGGCGTCTCCCGACGAACGGACGGGCGGACCGAGACCTCGACCCGCCCGTCACGCGATTCGTCAGGACGTGGCCTACTTGATCAAACCGGCCTCGCGGTAAAAGCGCTCGGCGCCGGGATGTATGGGAATACCGGCGCCGGAGAGCGCGGTCTCCTTGCGGATCAGCTTGCCCTTAGCATGGCCGGCATCGAGCAGCTTGCGCGTCTCCTCGTTCCACAGCGATTTGGTGATCCCATAGACGAGGTCATCGCTCATCTTGCTGCTGGTCACGAGCTGGGCGCCGACGGCGATCGTCTTGGTCTCGAGCGATCCCTTGTAGGCCTCGGCGGGAATCACATCGCGTGAGAAGAACGAGTACTGGTTGAGCAGCTGTTCCGCTGGCGCGCCATCGATCGCGAGCAGGTCTATGCCGCCCTGGCTCGACGCGAGTTCGGCGATCGCACCGGTTGGCCAGCCGCCAACCGTGAAGAACGCGTCCAGACCGCCATCCTTCATGCGATCAGCCGCAGGGCCCATCTTGAGATATTCGGTCTTCAGATCCTTCTCGCTGACGCCATAGGCTGCGAGCACGATGCGCGCGTCGACGAGCGTGCCGGAACCGGGCTCATCGAGCGACACGCGCTTGCCCTTGAGATCGGCAACCGAGCGAATGCTCGAACCCTTCTTGACGATGATCTGCACGCTCTCGGGATAGAGATTGGCCACGAACCGCACGACCTCGACCTTCGGGCGCCCGTCGAAAAGGCCGGTCCCGCTCCAGGCCCAATAGGCGACATCGGCTTGCGTGAGCCCTGCCTCGAACTGACCGGCACCGATCGAATTGATGTTGGCAAGCGAGCCGTTGGATGCGACCGCCGTGGCAACCAAACCTTTCACGCCGGCGCCGCTGGCCTCGGAGACCGCGTTGGCGATCATGCCGCCGACAGGGAAATACGTGCCTCCGGTACCACCGGTACCGATACGGAAGAATTGCTGCTGGGCCCGCGCGAGGCCCGTGATCGACGTCACGCCGGCCGCAGCCGCGAGACTTAGAAAATACCGTCTGTTCACGTCGGTCCTCCTGAGAAAACGCCCTCACCTGGGTTTCACGTCATTCGACGCTGGCCCGCGCAGGAATGGGATCATCGAGAACGCGCTACGGCGACGCAACCGGTTTCACGGTGCCTGGGGCGTCACCGCAGCCCGGCGATCACCAGCGGCACGGTCGCTGCCGCGAGTAAGGTGGAGAGCAGGATCGCGCCCGCGGTGGTCGATACGCCAACGTCGTAGCGCCGCGCGATGATGTAGACATTGGTGCCCGTGGGCATCGCGGCGGCCACGGTGGCAACCGCAATCGCGAGAGGCTCCAGCGCGAGTACCCGCGTCGCGACGATCCAGACGGCCAGCGGCAGCACGATCATCTTGGCCGCAGCGATGGCGGCGCTCTGTGCCAGCGCCTCGCCCAAGCGGAAGCCGGCGAGCCCCGCACCGACGGCGATCAGCGCCGCCGGTGTCGTCGCGGCGCCGAGCATGGCCAAACCAGCGTCCAGAGGACCCGGCAAACGCAGCCCGAGCGCGGCGCAGGCGACGCCGGCAGCGATGGCGAGCACGATCGGATTGCGCAGCATCATGCGCGCGGTGGCGGCGAGGGTCGCGGCCGCATCGGCCCGGCCACGCCCCGCCTCGGCGAGCAGGGTCGTCAGCGTGAACAGCAGCGCCGAATGGATCGAAACGATCAGCACCAGCAGCCGCAAGCCCGACGGTCCATAAGCGCGATCCACGATTGGGATGCCCAGCAGCACGGTGTTGCCGAAGCTCGCGCCCATCGCCCCGATCCCGGCCGCGGCCAAGCCGCCATGGCGCTCGCCGCATCGCCAGATCGTCCACATGCCATAGAGCAGCAGGCAGGGTCCGAAATACGCCACCATCACCGCCAGGTCCGGCAGGGCCGGGAGCGCCGTCGTCGCCATGGCGCGAAACAACAGCGCCGGCGTGGTGACGAAGAACACGAGGTTGGATATGCCGATCTCGCCGGCCGCCGTGATGACACCGGTTCTGGCAAGCCCATAGCCGAGGGCGATCACCGCAATGACCGGAGCGAGAATGTCGAGCAGATCAGTCATCGAAAAACATCAGCGACGCTCGCACCCGATTCAGCACGCCGCAACGCGCTCAACGCTTGACCCTCGATGTGAACCAAACTAGAACACTCCCGCAAGTTGCGGCTTTGTTCCTGTGGATAGACTGGCCGGAGGCCGAGATGCTGACGCGCAAGCAGTACGAACTCCTCGTCTACATCAAGAAACATCTCGATACCCACGGCGTCTCGCCGTCCTTCGACGAGATGAAGGAGGCACTGGCGCTGAAGTCGAAATCCGGCATTCATCGGCTGATCACCGGCCTCGAGGAGCGCGGCTTCATCCGCCGCCTCGCCCATCGCGCGCGCGCGCTCGAAGTGGTGCGGCTGCCCGAGAATCATTTGGCCGCCGTGCACGGGGCGCAGCTTCCTCCCCGCACGACCCCCGGCAGCTTCCAACCCAACGTGATCCGCGGTGACTTCCGTCACAGCTTCGCCGGCGCCGTCGCCGCTGCCAATGCCAGCGCCGTTTCCATCCCGCTCTATGGTCGCATCGCTGCGGGTCAGCCCATCGAGGCCGTCGCGGAGACGACCGAAGCTATCGATGTGCCGGCCGACATGGTCGCGCGGGGTGAGCATTTCGCACTCACCGTCGTGGGCGAGTCGATGATTGAGGCGGGGATCCACGACGGCGACACCGCCATCATCTGTCGTACCGACGTCGCGGAGAACGGCGAGATCGTCGTGGCCTTGGTCGATGACGGCGAGGCGACGCTCAAACGACTGCGCCGACGCGGCGCGTCGATCGCGCTCGAACCCGCCAACCGTGCGTTCGAGACGCGGATCTTCGGTCCTGACCGCGTGCGCATCCAGGGTCGACTGGTCGGTCTGATCCGCCGCTATTGAACATCACCTGCGACGCGCGCGCGGCCGAGTTTCGGCCTCATTGCGCGGCTCAGGTGTAGTCCACGGCCGCGCGCCGCGCATCCCGCGCACGGTCGCAATCCTTACCGCCCCGCCGTCGCCGAGCCAAAGCGCATGTGCGCCATCACGGCGCAGCGCAGCGCGATCGATTAGCCAGAGCGGAGCGGGGCAATCGCGCCAGACCTCCAGAGGCGTGACCAGAATTGTCGCCTCACGGCAGCCGGTCGCCAATCCACGGCCCTGGCTCACGATCGCGACACGATGTCCCGGCCGTTCGACCCAGCACAAATCTTGCGAGCATCCCAAGACCACGCCATCACCACGCGGCCATTCGGACGCGGCAACCAAACCGGCACGCCGCAACCACGTGTCCTGAATCAGCTGTGTGCCCGGCACAGATCGCATCGCCAATCCACCGGTGTCGTCGCGCGCGGCAAGAACGCGGCCATCCGCACTCGCCAGAACGTCCGGCATGGACACCATCCACGCGGATGCCATGCCGATCACCATCGCCGGTACGCCGAGCAAGCGCCAGCGCCGCGTCCACAAGCAAAGCCAGACTCCGCCGCCGATCGTGGCCGCGAAACCCCAATCCGGCATGGCCGGCCAGGTGCTCGCGGCTCGGGGCCAGGAGGCCACGCGCTGCGCGATCGCCACGACCACCTCATTGCCGAGATTCATCACGCTCAGCGCCCACGCCTCCAGGCCGAACGGCAAGAGCACGAACACCAGCACCGCCGCGGGCATCACGGCGATCGATGTCAGCGGGACCGCAATCAGATTGGCGGCGATACCGAACAGCGCCAGTCGATTGAAGTGGTACAGCCCGAAAGGCGCTGTCGCGAGACTCGCCACGAGCGTCGTCAGAAGCATGCCGGCAAGCGCCAACCCGCCGCGCAGCAGCGGGCCGGCGCCCTCCCGCCAACGGCGCTGCCACGGCGCCCAGAGCTCCCAAGTCGCGATCAAGGCGAGCACGGCCGCAAAGGACATCTGGAAGCTCGGCCCAAGCACGGCCTCAGGCATTGTCACCACGATCACCGCAGCGGCCCAGGCGACCAAACGCATCGACACTGGCGAGCGATCCACCAGCACGGCCAGGAGCACGATCGAGCCCATGACCCAGGCACGCGTCGTTGGCACACCCGGCGCTGCAAACAGCGCATAGAGCGAGATCGCCACGAAGGCAGCGATGGCCGCGATTTTCTTGACGGGCCAGCGCAGGGCGAGCGGCGGAACGAGCGCCAATAGCCGACGCACGGCGAAGAAGACGATACCCGCCACCAGGGTGATGTGCAGCCCGGAGATCGACAGCAAATGGGCAAGGCCGGAATCGCGCATCGCGGTCATCAACTCGGGCGCGATATGTCCCATCTCGCCGGTGAGCAGCGCGGCGG
>JANNTF010000656.1:0-10153 GCA_031403455.1 Alphaproteobacteria bacterium
GGCTCTGCGCGGCGCCGGCGGTCGCGCGCCCGAAGACCAGACGCAGCAGCAACAGCGCGGCCAGCGCGATGACGATCCAGGCGGTCCAGCTCGGAATCGCCGCAGCACCAACGGGATCGAACGGCGAGCGCGGCTGCTTGCGCAATTCGACCAGAGTCGCGACCGCCGCAGCGATCATGGCGAGGGCGAACACCGCATCGGCGCCGCGCGATCTGCGCGTCTCCTCCGCCGCGATCGGTGTCGCCTCGCTCATGCCATGCCGACCGGTGCGAGCGGTGGGATCATCTCGTCGCGCGGCCGGCTGGCGATCATCTCGGTCAGCTCGCGCTGGAGCGCCGCCACGCCTGGATCGTTGAAGCGATTGTCCATCTCGGCGGGATCCTGCGCGAGATCGTAGAGCTCGCCGGCGCCGGAGCCGAGTTCGAGCGTGAGCTTGTGCGTTTTTGTCCGCACCGTGCGCAGGCGCAGCGCAACGCCGCAGCGCGAGGCGTCGAGCTCCCATTCGTTGTAGGCGAAGTCGCGCGTGCCGGCGCCACCGATCAGCGGTCGCAAGCTGCGCGAATGCAGCGCGCGCGACGGCGAGACGCCGGCATAGTCGTAGAACGTCGCGGGGAGATCGAGAGTCGAGACCGGATCGGCGACGATCTTGCCCGCCGGCACGCCGGGCCCGCGCACGAGACAGCCCACGCGCAGCAGCCCCTCATACATCATCGGCCCTTTGAGGATGAGCCCGTGATCGCCGAGCCAATCGCCGTGATCGGTCGAGTAGACGACCAGCGTGTTCTCGGCGAGGCCGAGCCGATCGAGCTCGAGCAGGATGCGTCCGACATTGTGGTCGATCAGCGAGATCATGCCGTAGTAATTCGCGATCAGATGCCGCATCTGCAGCTCGCTCTGCGCGGGCGTGCGCGATTGCTTGGCGCGGAAGGCCTGCAGCTTGGGATCGGCGAGCTTCGGCGTGCCTTCGAGACTCGCGCGGTGCCACCACGGACGGCGATCGAGATCGAGCGTGGGATGCGCGGACAGATCCACATCGTCGGGATGATGCATCCGGCTCCACGGCTCCGGCGCGTCGAAGGGGTGATGCGGATCGGGGAACGACGCCCAGGCGGCGAAAGGCCTGTCCTTGTTCGCCTGCATGAAGGCGATCGTGCGATCGCCGATCCAGGTCGAGTTGTGATAGGCGCTCGGCAGCGCGGAATGCCAGGTCTGCGCCGCGCCGACATCGGGCGGCAGATGCGTGCCGTGAAGCGCGTTCAGCCGCTCGCCGCGGCCGCCCTGGTGATACCACGCTTCGTAATGCAGCCCCTCGGGCGGCTTCTGCGGCAGGAACATGTTGTGCCCGGCGATCATCATCTCGACCGTCTCGAAGCCCATGTAAGGCCCGGTCCAATCGGCGCCATAATCCTGCGAGCTCGAGCGGCATTCCGGGCGGCCCGTCGGCTTGAAGGTATGGAAGGTCGAGAAATGCGCCTTGCCGATGAAGCAGGTCCGCCAACCCGCGCGCGCGAAGGTCCCCGCGAAACCCTCGGCGCCGAGCTTCTCGTCGAGATCGATGCCGTTATCGGCGACGCCATGCGTGCGCGGCAGCAGCCCTGTCAACAGCGAGGCGCGCGAGGGCTGGCACACGACATTGGGCGTGATGCAGGCGGCGAAACGCGTGCCCGCGGCGGCGAGCTCGTCGAGATGCGGCGTCTTCACGCGCCGCCCCTCGAAGCCGTAGCAATCGCCGCGCTGCTGGTCCGAGGTGATGAACAGGATGTTGAGTTTCGCCGCCATCGCGCTCAAGCCTCCAGCCGCGTCGCGAAGACGGGAGTCTGGCCGGGCGCCGGCGAATAGCCGAAATCGCCGCGCTTGCGCAGCGCATCCTCGCCGCCATGCTCCTTGATCTGCGCCGCCTGATCGGCGAAGGCGCGCGCGCAGACGGCCTCGGGGTCGATGATCTTGCGCAATTCCGCCTCCATGGCGCTGCGTATTTCGGCATGTGCGGCACTCTCGCCGAGATCTTTCGTCTCGCCGGGATCGCTCTCGAGATCGAAGAGCTCGGGGCGATAGCCGACGTGATGGATGTATTTCCAGCGCCCCTTGCGGACCATGTACATCGCGGTGATCGAGGCGGCGGCGTGATACTCGGCGAAGGCGACACGATCCTCGTCGGGTCCGCGCGCGAGCTCGATCAGCGATCGCCCCGGACGCTTGGCGTCGTCAGGCCCCGGCTTCAAGCCGACGCATTCGATGATGGTCTGATGGCAATCGACCAGAGTCACGGGCGTCTTCACGGTCTTGCCCGCGGGAATGTCCGGGCCTGCGATGATCATCGGGATCGCCGCGGCTTCCTCGTAGTGGACCGACTTGCCCCAAAGATGTCGTGTGCCGAGATTGTCGCCGTGATCGGTCGAGTAGAGCACGCGCGTTGAGTCGCTCAAGCCCGCCTCCTCGAGCGCCTTGAGCACGCGGCCGATATTGTCGTCGAGGAAGGTGACCATGCCGAGATAGGCGGCGAGCGCCATCTTCACTTTCTCGGGCGTGAAGTAGTCGTCGTAGTTCATGCAAGCCTGCAGCGCCTTGACCACGGGATGGGTCGGACGGTCGCCTTCACCGTAGAGCCGCGGCATCGGCAGGCTGTCGGGCGGATACATCGCGTAGAATTCCGGCGGCGCGACCAGCGGGAAGTGCGGCTTCACGAAGGAGACGAAAAGCATCCACGGCTTCTTCTCCTTGCTCGCGCGCGTCTTCAGCCATTCGATCGCGCCGTCGCGGATGCGGCGGTCGTAATTCGCGTAAGTGGATTCGCCCGGTCCCGCCTCCGCCGCGAGGGCAGGCATGCCGCCGCGCGCGGCGGGCTTCGGCTTGCGGATCAGGCCGAGCAGATCGCCGACGCCATCGACGACATGCAGCGGGATCACCTCCTCGTCGAAGCCGTTGTGGTCCTCGGTCGAACGAAAATGCAATTTGCCGATCGACATCGTGCGATGGCCGGCTTCGGAGAGCCGATGTCCCCAGCCCTTCAGGCTGCCGTCATAGGGCGTGCCGTTGTCCCAGCAGCCATTCTCGGCGACATAGGTGCCGGTCTGCAGCGCCGCGCGCGCCGGCACGCAGATCGGGCAATTCGTATAGGCGTTGGCGAATTTCGTCCCGCGCGCGGCGAGACGATCAAGATTGGGCGTCTTGACGATCTTGTGTCCGTAGCAGCCGGACACGTCGCGCGTGTGCTCGTCGGACAGGATGAACAGCATGTTGCAGGGTTTGACGGCCATTATCGCCTCGCGGTTTGAGTCGTGATGACGGGTCCGCCCGTGGGTTGACGGGTGCGGACGGGAAATTCGTCGCTGGTCTGCGGATGAATCGCGTCGATGCGCGCATCGAGCGTCGCGATCGCCGCGGCGCCGTCGGCGATGGTCACCGACACATCGTAGTCGCGGCCCTCGCCATGCTCGAGCCAGATCATCTCGTCGCGCTCGACGGATTGCGCGCGCGTGCCCCAATGCGTGGTCACCGGCTCGATGCCGAGCGCGTAGAGGCCTTCACCTAGGGCCTGCCATTCCTGCAGGCACGGGAACTGCGCCGCGCTGTAATCGATGACGACGCCTAGCCCGAGGCGATCGTTGATCAGAGCGGCAGGGATGCGGCCTCTCGCATCGGGAACCGCGTCGTGGTCGAACACCTGCTGGAGAAAACGTGGGCTGGGGCCGGACAGAGTCCGATAGCCGCCGAATTGAATCTCGCGCGGATGATTGGCGGCGAGCGTGGCGCGGATCGGCGCCCGGAATCGCGCACCCTCGTCGAGCAAGGGCCAGCCGAGATTCATGTGATAGAGCAGCGCGTGCGGCGTGCGCGCGAAGCCTTCATTGACCACGCGGTCGCGGATGACGAGCGACGACGCGCCGACCCGCGCCTCGATGCGGCGCGTGAGAGTCAGATACTCCCCGAGCACCTGAGCTTGGGTCACGATTCCCTCGCACCACAGCGTGCAGTCATCGCCGTCCCAGCTCTCGCCATAGCCGGTCAGCCGCGCCGGCACGAAGGCGCCGCGGCCATGCAGCGGATAGTCGATCTGCTTGCGCAAGGCCTGGTCGAAATGATCGGCCGGCCCGCTCTCGGGCTGGCGCATGTGATCGAAGCCGCAGGTGCAGAGGAAACCGGAGAAGCCGCGCATGAAGCCCGCGCCGCCCTCGTCCATCGGCGCATGCAGGAACGGACTGCGAAAGCCGGTGCCGGACTGCCAGGCCAGCGGCACGCCGCGATGCTCGAGCCGCCCGATATCCATGCTGCGATCCACCAGCACGGTGAAGACGAGTCCCGACCCGGTGCGGAACTCCAGCACGCGCACGCCGCGCTCGGGCCCGTCGCCGAGTTCGCTCAAGCCGACGCCAAAGATCTGCGCGCGCGCGCCGACGCGACGTTCGAGATCGCGGCGGGAGAGCTGTCGTCCGAACAAGAAGGGCATCTCTAGCCGCTCACGCTCGTGCGCCTAGGCGGAGACTCGATACTCGCGCCAGACTTAAGACGCCGGCCCGTGTTCGTCGCCCCTCCTCGACTCGAGCTATGGGATGCGCACATCTTCGGAGCGAGACGCCAGGCAGTTCTCGTCGCCCCTCCTCCACTCGAGGAGGGGCAGCGCGCGAAGCGCGCGGGGTGGTGAGTCTTCGGCGTTACACCGCACGCGTCGATCGCGGCACGCCGGTGCGGCTCCATTCTGGAGCGATGGACAAGGTCAACAATCGCAAGGATCTGATCGACACGCGCCGGAGCTTGCGGCGCGGCGCCACGCGTGCGGAGGCGCTGCTGTGGGGCGCGCTGCGCAAGCATCGGCTCTCCGGTCGGAAGTTTCGACGCCAGCACAGCATCGGGCCCTATGTGCTGGACTTCTATTGTCCTGCCATGCGCTTGGCAGTCGAGCTCGACGGCAGTGCCCATGATCATGAAGCTGCCGAAGCGCACGATCGTCGTCGAGAAGACTACCTGGCGCGCTGCGGGATCCGCGTGGTGCGCTTCGTCAACGAGGATATCGAGACCAACCTCGCCGGCGTGGTGACGGAGCTCGAAGCCGTGCTTGATCATTGACTCACCACCCCGTGCGGCTTCGCCGCGCTGCCCCTCCTCGAGTCGAGGAGGGGCGACGAGTACAGGCTGGCGTGAGCCCGGAAGAAATGTGCATCCCGTTGCTCGCTCGAGGAGGGACGACTCCGGAGTTCACCGCCGGTCGGTGTGGTGCGTTCAATGGAACCCTGTCTCATCATCGCACCACCTCCGGCGTCCAGTTCGCGCCCGCCTCCTGCAGCAGGAACTCGGCGCAGCGCTCGCCGATCATGAAGGACGGCGCGTTGGTGTTCGCCGACACCATCGTCGGCATGATCGAGGCATCGGCGATGCGCAGGCCCTGGACGCCGCGCACGCGCAGCCTTTGATCGACGACCGCCATCGCATCGCTGCCCATCTTGCAGGTGCCGATGGGATGGTAGGAGGTCGCGCCGAGCTTGGCGATGTGATCGAGCAACTCCTCGTCCGACTGCGCCTCGGGACCAGGCCGCGTCTCGCGCACGATCAACGCCGCAAGCGCCGGCTGGGCTGCGATGCGCCGCGCGAGACGCAAGGCCGCAACGCTGGTCGCACGGTCACGCGGATCGGCGAGGTAATTCGCGGCGATGGCCGGCGACGCGTCGGGATCGGGCGAGCGGATATGGACGGAGCCTTGCGATTCCGGTCGCAGGGCGAAAGTGCCGATGCCGAAACCCGGGAAGTCGTCGAGCACGAGCTCGGTGGGATGGCGCGGATCGGCGGCGCTGAGATTATGCATCTGGATCTTCACGTCGGGACGATCGAGCGCGGGATCGGTCTTCGCCAGCGCATGCACCTGCGCCGTGCAGGCCGCCATGTGACCCTTGCGCGTGAACAGGAAGCGCGCGCCCATCATCGCCTTGCGCAGGGGATTGCCAAGAATGTCGTTGAGCGTGATCGGCCGCGTGCATTCGAAGGAGATGCGCGTGTGCAGATGGTCGCGGCAATTCTCGCCGACGCCGGGCAAATGCGCCCTCACGGCGATGCCAAGCTCCGCCAGCCGCGCCTGGTCGCCGATGCCGGACAGCTCGAGGAGTTGCGGGCTCTGCACCGCGCCAGCGCTGAGGATCACTTCGCGACCCGCGCGCGCGAAACGCATCTCCTTGCCGACACGATACTCGACGCCCGTCGCGCGGCCGCCTTCGATGCGGATGCGATGGACGCGCGCGCCGGTCTGGACCTTCAGATTCTCGCGGCCACGCGCCGGCTGAATATACGCCTCGCGTCCGCCGAAGCGCAGCCCGTTGCGCGTGTTGCGCTGGAGATAGCCGACGCCTTCGTAATGCTTGCCGTTGTAATCGTGCGTCGCCGGGATGCCGGCCTGCACGCAAGCCTCGAGGAAGGCATCGGCGAGAGTCTCGCTGCCGTGGCGCTCGATGCTGATCGGCCCCTCGGTCCCGCGCGTCGCGGGATCGCCGCCGGCGTAAGATTCCATGCGCTTCAGATACGGCAGGATGTCGTCATAGCCCCAGCCGGGATTGCCGAGCTCGCGCCAATGCTCGTACTCGGCCGGCTCGCCGCGCACCCAGAGCATGCCGTTCACGGTCGAGGAGCCGCCGAGCACGCGGCCGCGCGGCCAGAACATCTTGCGCTCCGCCATATGCGGCTCGGCCTCGGTCTCGAACCGCCACAGCCCGCGCTGCTTGAGCAGGATGAAGCCGGCGCCGAGCGGCACGCGGAACCAGATCCATTTGTCGTCCTCGCCGGCCTCGAGCAGCAGCACGCGATGCCGGCCGCTCTCGGACAGGCGCGCCGCGACGGCGCAGCCGCCGGAGCCGCCGCCGACGACGATGAAATCGAATTCCGGTTCCCCGCTCATTCCTTGGTCCCGCCCGCCATCATTCCGCTGATCAGGTAGTTGCGCACGATCATCGAGAAGATGACGACCGGCAGCATCACGAGCGTGCCCGCGGCCGCGATGCGGCCCCATTCCCAGCCCGAGTACTGGATAAAATTGATGATCGCGACCGGCGCGGTGGAGGCGTTGGTGCGCGTGAGGACCAGCGCGTAGAAGAAATCATTCCACGAGAGGATGAAGCAGATCACCGCCGTGGCCGCGAGGCCGGGCGCCGCGAGCGGCAAGGTGACGACGCGAAACGCCTGCCAGATCCCGCAGCCGTCGATCCACGCGGCCTCTTCAAGTTCACGCGGCACCGCGTCGAAGAATGGCTGCATCATCCAGATCACCAGCGCGAGATTGAAGGTGAGGTAGACGATGATCAGCCCGACATGGGTGTCGACGAGACCGAGGAAGCGGTAGGCGAGGAAGAACGGAATCGTGAAGGCGATCGGCGGCGCCATGCGCGTCGCCAGGATCCACAACGCCATGCGCCGGGCGGAGCGGAAATTGCCGCGCGACAAGGCATAGGACGCCGGCACGCCGAGCAGCAGAGCGAGGAAGGTCGATGCGACGCTGGTGATCATGCTGTTCACGAAGGATCCGGAGAACGCCCCCGTCCACAGCGAGCGATAGTGATTCAGCGTCGGCGTGAAGAGCAGATTGTAGCCGAAGATGTCCTTGTTCGGCCGGAACGACATCTGCACCAGCCAGATGAACGGGAACAGGATCAGGAACAGCAGCACGATCGTGAAGACATCGCCGAAACCCTGACGATTGCGGGTGATCCAGCCGGGCCCGGGGCTACGCTCAGCTGGCCTCGGCATGCACCGCTCCGGTCATACGATCGATGATCCAGCTCAGCAGGAAGATGCCGACCACCATCAGCGTGGCGATCGCGCTGCCATAGCCCCAGAGCGAGAAGGTGAAGGCCTGACGATAGGCGTAGTAATTCGTGACCTCTGTCACGTCGCCCGGCCCGCCATCGGTCAGCACGAAGATCAGGGGGAAGGCCTTGATGCTGTCGATCAGGCGGAACAGCCCGGCGACCACGAGCGTCTGCCGGACATAGGGGAAGATGATGTAGCGGAAAGTCTGCCATCGCGTGGCGCCGTCGATCTTCGCGGCTTCCAGCGGCGAGTCCGGAATCATCTGCAGCGAGGCCAGCACCATCAGCATGGTGAAGGGGAACCACTCCCAGGTCTCGACCGCGACGATCGCCCAGAGTGCGGCGAAGGGATCGGTGATGATGGATTTCACCGGCAAGCCGATCCACGCCATGAAGCGGTGCATCGGACTGACATCGACCGTGAACATCACGCGCCACAGGATGCCGACCACGATTGGCGGCAGCACCATGGGAATGAGGAAAGCGGCGCGCGCGAAGCGGCGTATGCCGGACTTGCTGTTCAGCAGCAGCGCGACGCCGAGTCCCGCCGCGAGCTGCAGGATCACGGTCGCGACCGACAGCTTCACCTGCACCCAGACGGAGTGGCTGAACCGGGGATCCTCGAAGAGGTCGACGTAATTGGCCTGCGGCGCACTGAAATCCCATGCCGTGTCCGGCATGGTGAGATTGAGCGGCGTGAGCGATGTCAGGACGAGATAGATGCCCGGCGCAATGGTGATTGCGGCGAGCACGACGAGCGCCGGCACCAAGCCGATGAGGAACGAGCGACGCCGTCGCTCGCCCCAATCATGCCCCGCCGCCCGCATGCGCAGGCGCCTCCGATAGCCGAACTGCTCAGAGTTTCACGCCGGCCCGCTTCAGATCGGCGATGGTGTTGACCTGAGCCTGGGCAAAGGACTCCTTCGCTTTCATCTGCCCGGAGATCACGCGGCCCATCGCCTGATTGATCTGCGCATTGGCCTGCGGATAGACGTGCACGGTGCGATACTTCATGTGTCCCTGCTCGGAGAAGGCGAGCGTGTCGATGAACAGCTTTCCGAGATCGACGCCGTTGATCACCATCTTCTGCTTGTAGCCAGGCGATTCGAGAATCGATTTGCGCGTGACCGAGCCGAGCCCGTGCTGCTGTGCCATGCGCCCGAGCAACTCCTTCGACATCGACCATTTGATGAACTCCCACGACGCGTCCTTGTTCTTGGCGCCGGTGGGAATGCCCCAGGCATGCGAGGCGATGCCGGGAAAGCGACCCTTCGGTCCCTTCGGACACAGACCGAAATTGGATGTCTTCACGACCTGGCTGCCCTCGGCCCCGAGCAAGGCGAGGAAGACCTGGTTGTTGGTCGAGTAATTCGCGCGGCCCGCCCGCAAAGCTTCATTGGCCTGATCGTAATTGTAGCCGGCAGCACCCTCCGGGCCGTAGGCGTTGACGATCTTGGCGAAGAACTCCGCGGCTTGCGCCACTTCGGGCGTATCCAGCGTCGGCATCAGATCATCAGGGGCGTTGCGGAAGATGTTGCCGCCGAAGCCCTGCAGATACGGGATGAAGGTCCAGCCCCAATGATTCTCGGTCAGGAAGGCCGGGACATTGTCCTTCTTGTGGATCGTCGCCAGGCTGCGATCCATCTCCTCGAACGTATCGGGCATGCCAAGACCGGCGGCCTTGAACAGATCGAAGCGGCTGCAGCCCGCGATCAGCGCGTCCGTCAGCCAGGGAATGCCGTGGACCACGCCCGCCTTGTCGCGCATCGGCTGCACGGAGCCGGGCAGGATATCGGCGTAGTCCCAATCCGCCGGCGTCTTGTTGGGATCCTTGAGGAAGGGCTCGAGCGGCGTGAACCAGCCGGCGCCGATCCAGCGGCTCGTGAAGATGAAGGTGATGTTGAGGACGTCGAAGGCGCTGCCCTTGGTCGAGAGCTCAAGATCGGCGCGCTGGTTGTAGACCGGGAACCCTGGCGTGTCGTAATTGACCTTGATCCCGGTCTTCTCGGTGAACTCGGGCAAATAATCGCCGAGCAGCTTGGGATAGGTGGAACTCCAGCACGAGACATTCAGCGTGACGCCCTGGAACGGCTTCGCCTGGCTGAGCACCGCCGGTGCATGCAGGCCGGCAGCGAGCGCCGCCGTGCCGCCGAGCGCCGCCTTCAGCGCCTGCCGGCGATGGGTTTGCGCCGCGAGCAAAATGCTGGTCGTCGCTGTCGGAAGCTTATCCTTCTTAAGCATCGAATCCTCCCTGATCTCCAGTTTCCCGTCGACACAGCGCGCCGTTTTTCGGTTCCGCGACTGCAATCCATCGAGACGTTGACACGCTGACACGGCCGGGAGCAACTACCGACGGGTTCAGGTTCGAT
>JANNTF010000657.1:0-3304 GCA_031403455.1 Alphaproteobacteria bacterium
AAAGGCGGCGTGCCCATGAAGACGAGGCGCATCGCTCAGGCCGATTTCTGTTCGGCGCGCTCCGCAGCCTTGGTCTTCTTGAATTTCTGGAGGCGCTTGAGGATCATCCCGCGGCGCAGGCTGGAGATGTGATCGACGAACAGCGTCCCCTCGAGATGATCCATCTCGTGCTGGATGCAGACGGCCTGCAGGCCGGTGGCGTGAAGCTCCTGTACCGCGCCCGCATCATCGAGGTAGCGCACCCGCACTTCGGTCGGCCGGGTGACATCCGCGAAATGTTCCGGCAGCGAAAGGCATCCTTCTTCGTAAGGCGCCAGTTCCTCGGACGCCCAGACGATCTCCGGGTTGATGAGCCTCACCGGCTGGCGGGCAGCCTCGTCCTTGCTGCAATCGACCACGATCACGCGCACCGCCTCGCCGACCTGAGGCGCCGCAAGCCCGATCCCGGGCGCGGCGTACATCGTCTCCAGCATGTCGTCCAAAAGCTGGCGAATGCGTCCGTCGACCTTGGCGACGGGAACGGCCGTCACTTTCAGGCGGGGGTCGGGAGCGATGATGATGTCGAGGCGTGCCATGGCGGCGGTTACCTAATCGGGCGTCTCCCCCGGGTCAAGCCAAGCGGTCACATCCACCGCAGCCGCTGCCCCATCCCCAGCGCCTTTGCCTTCTCCAGCATCGCGTGGCCCAGCGCGATGTCGGACAGCGAGAGGCCGCGATGCCAGAACAGGATCGTCTCCGAATCGCGCTCGCGGCCGGGCTTTTTCCCGGCCACGATCTGCCCGAGTTCGGCATGCAGCGTCGCCTCCGATAGCTTGCCCGAATCGACATGCTGGCGCATCGCGCCCTTGGCGCCGGCACGGGCCTGTCCCCAATCGTCCACCACCATCTTGTCCATCACGTCCGGGAGGTTCGGCTCCAGCGCCGACATCGTGCCGTAGGGCACGACGAAGGCGCCGGGCTTGATCCACGCGGTCTTGAGCAAGGGTGCAGGTTCGCTCAGGCGCGACGCCTCGACGACGATGTCGGCGCCACGGATACAGCTCTCCCAATCCTCGGTGACGGTGATCTTCTTGCCAAGGTCGTGGGCGAGCCGGTCGCCGAACGCGGCCCGGCTCTCGGGCCGACGGGAGTGCACGCGGATCTCGTCGAAGCCGAACAACCGATCGAGCAGCCGCACATTCCAGTAGGACGATCCGCGCGCGCCGATATGGCCGAGCACCCGGCTGTTCTTGCGGGCGAGGTGCTTCGCTCCGATGGCCGTCATCGCGCCGGTGCGCATGTCGGTGATCCCAGCCGCATCGAGGATCGCCAGCGGCATGCCGTTGCGCGGGTCGGCGAGGTAGAGCATCGCCATCTCGGAGGTCAGCCCCTCCTTGTAATTGTCGACGAAGTCGCCGACGACCTTGACGCCGGCCAGATCGACAGGCGCGCCGATGAAGCCGCGCAGCACGTTGAAATGCCCATTGGCGACGTTGGGCTCGAGATGCGTGCGCGGATGAATGACGGTCTGGCCATTGCCCTGGGCGCGCAGCTGGGTCTCGATCGCATCGAGGATCTCGTGATCGGTCAGCGCCAGCGCGGCGATGTCCGGGCCATTGAGGAAGGTCACATAGACGGGCTTGGTTGAACCGCTCACAGGCGCTTGCTCCCCGGGAAATGGCCGGGTCACTATCCCATCTCGATCCTCAAAAACCATCGGAGAGAACGCCATGCGTCCCCACGCCGCCGCCATGAAATCCCTGCTTGCGAGCCCCGGGCTTCAGATCATGCCGGGCGCCGGCGACGGCCTGGGCGCGCGGCTGATCGAGGAGGCGGGGTTCAAGCTTGGATTCGCATCGGGCTCGAGCATCTCGGCGCTGCGTCTTGCGCAGCCCGACATGGATTTGCTGTCTTTCGCGGAGATGCGGGATGCGATTGAAACCTGCGCCGCAGCGGCGCCGGGAGTCCTGTGGCTGGCGGATGGCGATACCGGCTATGGCAACGCGATCAACGTGCAGCGCACGATCCGCGCCTATGCCAGAGCCGGCGCCGCCGCCGTGCTGATCGAGGACAAGGCCTGGCCGCGACCCCTTGGACACCAGGGCGCCAAGCTCGTCGTCGAGCGCGACGAGGCGCGCATGCGGTGCCGCGCCGCGGTCGAGGCCGCACATGAATGCGGCATCCTGCTGCTCGCGCGCAGCGACGCGCGAGTCTCGCGCGGCTTCGACGAGGCGCGCCGGCGCATCGAGGATTTCGTGGCGGAGGGCGCGGATATCTTCTTCCTGGACTCGCCGCAATCGGAGGCCGAAATGAAGGCGTCGGTCGAAGCCTGCGCGGGCAGGCCGGCGATTGCCGTGACGGCGCCGGCCGGCAAGCATTTCATGCCTGGCGACGCGGAACTCGCGCGGCTCGGCATCAAGATCGTCGTCTATCCGCAGGAGATGCTCGCCGCCAGCGTGCACGCGATGCGCGGCGCACTCGCGAGTCTGAAAGGAGGGGCCAAGCCGCCGATGGGAACGACGACCGAACTCGCCGCGGCCATTCGCACGCCCGAATACCTCGCCACCGACGCGCGGCTGGCCACACCACGCTGAGCGCTGACGATCTATCGGCTGGCGCTGCTCTCGGCCGCCATGATCCCGCGCAGATAGCCCAGCGTGAAGAGATGCCCCTGGAAGCCATAGCCGTCTTCGGCAGCGGCGTCGGTGGCGAGCAAGGGCGAGTGGTCGGGACGGGCATAGGCCGGCACGCCGTGACGGGCGAAGGCGCGGATCAGTGCGACCATGTCCAGATTGCCGACATCGGGAAAGCTCTCCACGAAATCGGTCGGCGTGCCCTGGATGTTGCGCAGATGTGCGAAAGCGATGCGCGATCCGAAGCGCTCGACCAGCGCGGGCACATCCACGCCTAGCTGCGTGAAGCAGCCCGCACAGAGCGTGATCGCGTTGGCCGGGCTCGCGCTGATCGACAGCAGGCGATCGAAGCTCGCGACGCTCGACATGATGCGCTGCAGTCCGCAGAGCGGCGTCATCGGCGGATCATCGGGATGCATGGCCAGGCGAATGCCCGCTGCCTCGGCGGTGGGCAGGACCGCGCGCAGGAAGCGCTCGAGATTCTCCCAGATCCGCTCCTGCGGGATCTCCGTCTCGCGATGCGGCACCGTCGCCGGCGTCACATCGGCGAGACGAAAGGCGCTGGTCTTGGCGCCGCCGCGTGTGCGCGCCGCGAAATCGGTGCGCACGACCATCGCATCCGCTGTCAGCTGCGGCATGAAATTGTAGCAGACGACCTCGACGCCCTGCCGCGCGAGCATCGGCAGGGTCGC
>JANNTF010000658.1:0-1579 GCA_031403455.1 Alphaproteobacteria bacterium
CCGACGACGACGGCGCGGTGGCCGTGCCGGTGGCGATGGCGGCCCGCGTGATCGAGCACGCGAACAAGCATCACGATTGGGAGGATTTCTCCCGCGAGCGCCTGTCCGAAGGCGGCGATCTCCGACGCTACTACCCGCTCTCCGACGCCGCGCGCCCGGAATACGAGGCGTGGAAGGCGCGCCGTCGCAGCTGACGCGGCGCGCTGCCGCTCACGCGGCAGCCAGCGCCGCCACCGGATCCTCGAAGCGCTCGCCCAACGCCGCGGCGACGGCGGCATGGGTGATCTTGCCGGCATGCACGTTGAGCCCGTTGCGCAGATGCACATCGTCGGCGAGCGCCTGCTTCACGCCCTTGTCCGCGAGCGCCAGCACGAAGGGCAGCGTCGCATTGTTGAGCGCGACGGCCGAAGTGCGCGGCACGCCGCCCGGCATGTTGGTCACGCAGTAATGGATCACGCCGTCGACGACATAGGTCGGATTGTCATGGGTCGTGGGCTTCGACGTCTCGAAGCAGCCGCCCTGGTCGATCGCGACATCCACCACCACGGAGCCGGGCTTCAACTTCGTAATGAGCTCGCGCGTCACGAGCTTGGGCGCCGCGGCGCCGGGGATCAGCACGCCACCGATGACGAGATCGGCGGCTGCGACGTGATGTTCCACCGCGTCGCGAGTCGAGAACACCGTGTTGAGCGGACGATCGAACTGCGCCCAGAGCCGGCGCAGCACATCGACGCTGCGATCGAGCACCCAGACATCCGCACCCATGCCGAGCGCGATATGGATCGCATGCGTGCCGACCACACCGCCGCCGAGCACGACGACTTTCGCCGGATCGACGCCGGGCACGCCGCCCAGCAACATGCCGAGCCCGCCATGGGTTTTCTCCAGAAAATACGCGCCGACCTGGATCGACATCCGCCCGGCGACTTCCGACATCGGCGCCAGCAGCGGCAAGCCGCCGGCCGCACTCGTGACGGTCTCATAGGCGATGCACGTGGCGCCGCTCGCCATCAGCTCATGCGCCTGCACGGGATCGGGCGCGAGGTGCAGATAGGTGAACAACGTCTGTCCTCGGCGCAGCAGCTTGCGCTCCGGCGCCAGCGGCTCCTTCACCTTCACGATCAGATCCGCAGCGGCGAAGACATCCGCCGCGCCGGCGACCACGCGCGCGCCTGCGGCCTCGTAATGCGCATCGGTCATGCCGATCCCCGCCCCGGCCTCGCGTTCGACGATCACCTTGTGACCATGGGCGACCAGTTCGCGCACATTGGTCGGCGTCAGGCCGACACGGTACTCACGAATCTTGATCTCCTTGGGAACGCCGATGAGCATGTGAATCCTCCGCTGGCTGACGAATTGCGACTAATCTACGCCGGCATCCAGGAGGGTCACATGACTGAATTGTCGCCAGGCGCCAGCTATCCCAGCCTCAAAGGAAAGACCGTGCTGATCACGGGCGGAGGATCGGGCATCGGCGAGGCGATCGTGCGCCGCTTCGTGCAGCAGGGCGCGCGAGTCGGCTTCATCGATCTGAAGCAGTCAGAGTCCGAAGCGCTCGTGCATGGCCTCGCCAGCGGCG
>JANNTF010000659.1:0-5247 GCA_031403455.1 Alphaproteobacteria bacterium
GTCCTTGATGGCCCGCATCACATGGGCCTCGGTGTCGGACATCGTCGTGGTCTGGTGATAGCCGGTCGCCCAGCGGCATCCCGGCGAGTCGCAGTCGATCTGCGCGACGCAATTGCGGTCGAAATCCTGCGCGAATTCGTCCGCGTACCAGGTCGAGCCGGCGTAGCGGCCGGTCGAATGGCCCGGCCACCAGGCGATGCGCACGGAGCGCCTGAGCGACTTGCGGTGCTTCCACAGCACGCGCGCCATCTCCATCATCGTCGCGTCGCCGGTCGCGTTGTCGCCGACCCCGACGTCCCAGGAGTCGAGATGGCCGTGGACGAAGACGAACTCGTCCGTCTCCTCGCTGCCCGGGATGTGGACGACCGGGAGCTTCTGCTTGAACCAGCCCTCCTGCATCTCGGTCATGATGCGCGCCGACTTGCCTTCGGCCGCCATCGCCATGAGCTGGCGGCCATCGGGATTGTTGACGGCGACGACGATGATCTTAGGTTTGCGCGGGAGGTCGTCGAGATCGGGCGAGCCCCAGATCGTCGTGCAGGTTCCCCAGTGGATGTCGATGCCGGGATTGACGGCGATGACGCCGGCAGCCCCCCACTCCTCGAGCAGCGAGCACGAGCCGGGATTGGCGAAGCCGTCCATCACCACGAAGCGGCCACGCACGCGCGACGGCAGATCGGGACCGCCATCGACGAAGATCTCCGCGGGGTCGCGCGTGTAGGAGCGCAGCGCGTGCGGATTGGATTTGAGATGGATGAGCGGCGCTTCGATGCCATCAGGTGCGGAGATGCTCATCGACGGCGGCTTGGCGCGGAACTTGGAATTGCCGACCGTCACCGACGCGTCGATCGGGATGCTGAGATAGATCTCCGGCTCGAGCACTTTGACCGGCACCTTGAGCCGCTTCAGCGCCTTCACGAGATGATCGACGCCGGCGTTGACGTCCTCGGGGCGCCAGCGCGGCATCTTCGCGTAGTCCTCGATCAGTGCCCACGGCGCGTCGATCGAGATGTCGGCGAGGATCTTGCGTTCCAATGGCGTCATGGGGCCTCCAGAATATCGGTGCGCTCGGCGTCGAGGCGCGTCGCGCGTGGTCCGGTTTCCAACATTCGTAAGCCACGCTCCCGGAGGTCGCAATCGGCGTTTGGCTCCGGAGGCTTGTTTGCGCAGATATGGTCCGATGCTAGCCTCGCGCGGCGCTTCGGAGGTCGGCGTTCGGGGCGTGCCGCCGTGCGGCCGACAAGAATCGACCAAGGAGGCCTTCCCCATGACCACGCGCAGGAGTTTCATCGCAGGCACGGCGCTGGCGGCGACGCTGGATGTCCGCCACGCACGCGCGCAGCAGGCCGGAGACCGGATCCGGAAGATCGTCCTCCTCTCCGATCCGCAAGGGTCCGCCCCCGCGGCCTATCAGGCTGCGCAACTCTCGGCGCAGGCTTGGCGCCAGCTCGGGCTCGAAGTCGAGGTCCGGCCGCTGCCGCGCCAACAGCAGAGCCAGATCGTCTGGTACGAGCGCCAGCGCTGGGACACGACGATGTGGCGGATGGTCGGACGTCCCGAGCGCAGCGATCCGGACGAGCTGGTCTACAATCTCTTCCATTCCTCGACGGCCAATGCCGGATTCAATTTCGTCGGCTACACCAATCCGGAGTACGACCGCATCGCCGAAGCGCAGCGGACCGCCATGGACGCCGCCGAGCGCAAGCGCCTGATCGCCGCGACGCAGACGACGATCGATCGCGACCAGCCCTACGCCTTCCTCGTCCACCCCGAGAATATCGGTGCGTTCAACAAGACGATCTGGGATCCGGCATCGATCGTGACGCAGAGCGGCGTGTCGATCCGCAACTTCTGGACTTTCGTGGCAGCCAATCCGCTGACCGCCCAGAAAACGATGGTGCTGAACGCCCGCTTCAACCTGATCGCGGTGCATCCGCTCTACATCAGCGGCGCCACGGATTCCTGGGTGACCGACCTGGTCTGGGACCGTCTCGCCCGCGTCGGGCCCGACGGGCTGCCGCGTCCCTGGGCGGCGGAGAGCATCACGGCGGACGGCGATCGCGCGTTCAACGTCACTTTGCGCGACGGCATGAAGTGGCATGACGGCCGCCCGGTCACGATCGACGACGTGATCTTCTCCTTCGAGGCGCCGGCCCAGGGCAACAGCGTGCCGATGTACAAGCCTTTCGTGGCCGACATCGCGCGCGTCGAGCGGACGGCCACGCGCACGATCCGCTTCAGCCTCAAGCAGCCGAACGCGTCCTTCGTCACATCCACGCTCGCCAAGATCAATCTGGTCCCTAAGCATATCTGGGAGCCGATCCTGCTCGAGGTGGCGGGCAAGTCCGAGAGCATCGAACGGGTCAAAGATCCGTCGACCGTGGGCTCCGGCCCGTTCCGGCTGATGCGCGCACGGCTCAACGAGGAGATCGTGCTGGACCGCTTCGCCGACCACTGGTCGGCGCCGCGCATGGACCGCTGGATACTCCGGGTCATCCCCAATCCGGAGGCGACGCTCGCCATGCTGCGATCGGGCGAGCTCAGCTTCCTCGCCGATTATGGCGGCGACCCCGAGCTGCTCATGCAGCTCGCGCAGCAGAACCCCGCCATCGATGTGCGCCGCGAGGTCGATATCGGCTTCGAGTTCATCGCGTTCAACAACCGGCGCGCGCCGTTCAACGACGCCAGTTTCCGCCGCGCCTTGTCGATGTCGCTCGATCGCAAGCTGATGGTCGAGGCGGCGTGGAACGGCTTCGCCGTCGCCGCGAACTCGCATGTCTCGCCGGCGCTGAAGGCCTGGCACGCCGAGGCGGTCGACAACCCGCGCACCGGCATCGCGGTCGCGCGACAGATCCTTGAGCAGGGAGGTTATCGTGTCGTCGGCAACCGGCTCCACTATCCCGCCGGAACGAAGGAGACGCTGCAGGCGGTGGAGTGATCCGCTCCAGAAACCGGGGTTGGAAATCGGGGCTGGTTCAGTACGCGATTGATGATTCTGCTCTGGAGAGAGTTCGCTGTGGCCCCCTCAGGAGACGAGAGGATCGAACCCGATCCTGAGCCCTAACGTTGCGCATGAGGGGCGCAGCGCCGCAGGTGCGAAGTCCCCTCGATGCGCGGGTTAGGTTCCAATTGCGACCAAGATGGCGGGCCAGACCGCCTTGGCGAAGTCCTTAATTGCCGGATAAGCCCAAGAAAAGTTCTCGCGGACAGCCTTGAGGATGCCACTTGCTTTGTTGGTATCCTTGCTTCCACTTTGGACTTCGGTCTTGAGCGCGGATAGTTGTGCGATGGCGGCTTGTATCTGCTCCTTGTCTTTTTCAAACTCTCGAGCGAGATCGTTAATGGTTTTTTCGGCGATAACGAAGTGACGATCCATGCTTTCTTGCGTGATCTCAGCGGTTCCGTGAACTGTGGCTTGATCCCCCTGGCTTACCGAACCAATGGCTGAGGTGCCGCCGGAGATGCTGATGTTTAGCGATTTGTTTCTCATGATTTCTGCCCTCCTATCATTCCAGTGACCTTATTCATTGCACCCTGGACTACAGATCCGAAGTTTGTTTGACCACCACTGACGTTGATGTTCAGTATGTTGCTCCTTTGCTGCTTGAGGTCGGTGGTGTCGATTCTGAATGAATCAAGAACTTCCACAAGCGTTTCAAAGGCCACAAACTGAATCTCTCTTGTTCGATTCAGCACGTCAATTCCGTTGAAGAATCCTGGATATATCGTCATCAAGCTACTTAGCGGGTCATACTGACGGCGTAGGTACGGGAGTACGGAAAACGGTGCTGATAACGGCGCAAAGGCATAACGCCAAAATACCTTGTTTGGATCACGGACACCGCTTACGAGCATCCACCATCGGACGCCCTGGATATGTGCAGTTCTGGTGAAATTACAGAGCAGGGCGAATCCGCTTTTTCGCGCTGTTTCAGCGGCCGTTGTGAGCAAGAATGTCCGCGTTTCTGGAGAAACTAGGTCTCGATCGACATCCTTGAAAGCGATTTCGTGTAAGTCTGGGCAACCCAATTTACCCTTTAAGGCATTGTTTAGCGCCTGACGAAAAGATTCGATGACTGATTCATTGGAGTAAAAGACATGATGAAAGCTTCCGTACTGAACGCCGATGGAGTCGGCGGCGCCTGACTGCGAAAACTCGACGGCACCAATGGTCTTGCGTGCCTCTGCGCCAGCAATAAAGCTCTTGGCGATCACCATGCAGACGACCGCGTAGATCACAAAGACAACAGACAGCGATATGTCAATGCCAGCGAGAGTCGCCAAGATGAATAGGTATACGCCTATCCCTATGAGAGCGTTCTTGAGTTTGAATCGCATTCGGCCTCCTTAGGGGTTGAGAAATTTATTCCAGACTCGAAACCTAACGTAATTTAGACATCACCACCGGTCCGTATAACACGGTGGTGTGATGTATAACTCCGGACGGCGTAATTCGGGAAAGGCGATTGCCGTCAGATGGTTCCGGCTTCATCCTCAATCGATGGACTCTCATAACAAAACCTCCAAACCCTGCAAGCCGCGGCTGGTTTTGAAACGGCTGGTGACCAGCTGCGAGAGCACTTTCGCCATCTGCTCTGCAGCCTATGGACGGAGCAGGCCTACGTCCACTGCGAATGAGGGAAAACCGATCCAGGGAAAACCGATCCATGTATGGACGGCCCCTCAGTTGCAAGTGGAACGATGGCGTCTGGCAAGGTGAGGTAAGCGGTCATGTATCCGGCCTGTTGATGCGGCGGCGTGAGCGGCCGCTGGCCTTGATGGAATCCGCAGCGTTCCGCGTCCCGTACAGCGTGACGAGCTATGACGCCCATGGATCGGTCCGGGCCTCGCGGATCAGGGTGAACCCCTCAAGCCATCACGTCTTCGGTCCTTCGCAATTCTGTGCCGTGTGCGGATGATCGATCGATGCTCAGGCCGTCGCCGGTTGCGTGGCGGCCGGCACCCTGTAGCTCTGCTTGCAGGTGAGCAGCGCCCAGACGATGCGGGCGTTCTTGTTGGCCAGCGCCGTCGCGGCGACGTTGGGGGATTTGCGCTTGATCAACTCGACGAGCCAGCCCGCCGTCGCGTTCACGCCGATCCGCAGCCAGCGCAGCACCGCGCGCGCGCCGTGGATCAGCAGCTTGCGCAAGTAGGGATCGCCGCGCTTGCTGATCGGCCCGAGCTTGGTCTTGCCGCCGGTGGAGTTCTGCCGCGGCACCAAGCCGAGCCACGCCGCGAGGTGGCGCG
>JANNTF010000660.1:0-12066 GCA_031403455.1 Alphaproteobacteria bacterium
GACCAGTCGACCGAGGCGGAGATCCTGATCACCGGCATCAAGGTCGTCGATCTCCTGGCGCCTTACGCCAAGGGCGGCAAGATCGGCCTGTTCGGTGGTGCTGGCGTGGGCAAGACCGTGCTGATCATGGAGCTGATCAACAACATCGCCAAGGCGCATGGCGGCGTGTCGGTGTTCGCCGGCGTGGGCGAGCGCACGCGCGAGGGCAACGACCTTTATCACGAGATGATCGAAGGCGGCGTTATCAAGCTCGACGGCCCGGGATCGAAGGTGGCGCTGGTCTATGGCCAGATGAACGAGCCGCCGGGTGCCCGCGCGCGCGTCGGCCTCTCGGGCCTGACGGTCGCCGAGTATTTCCGCGACGAAGAAGGCCAGGACGTGCTGTTCTTCGTCGATAACATCTTCCGCTTCACGCAAGCCGGCTCGGAAGTGTCGGCGCTGCTGGGCCGCATTCCCTCGGCCGTGGGCTATCAGCCGACGCTGTCGACCGACATGGGCGCCTTGCAGGAACGCATCACCACGACCAAGAAGGGCTCGATCACCTCGGTGCAGGCGATCTACGTGCCCGCCGACGACTTGACCGACCCGGCGCCGGCGACCTCGTTCGCGCATCTGGATGCGACCACCGTGCTGTCGCGCCAGATTGCCGAGCTCGGCATCTTCCCGGCGGTCGATCCGCTCGACTCGACCTCGCGCATGATGGATCCGCGCGTGGTGGGCGACGAGCATTACGCGGTCGCGCGCGACGTGCAGCGCGTGCTGCAGACCTACAAATCGCTCCAGGACATCATCGCCATCCTGGGCATGGACGAGCTCTCGGAAGAGGACAAGCTGACGGTCGCGCGCGCGCGCAAGATCCAGCGCTTCCTCTCGCAGCCCTTCCATGTCGCCGAGGTCTTCACCGGCACGCCGGGCGTGTTCGTGAAGCTCGAAGACACGATCAAGGGCTTCAAGAAGATCGTCGCCGGCGAATGCGACGACATGCCCGAGGCCGCGTTCTACATGGTTGGCACGATCGAGGAAGCCACGGAGAAGGCGCGCAAGATGGCCGCCGAGGCCGCCTGAGCATCGCGTCGTAGCGAAGGAAGCGCCGCATGGTCGAGAAGGTCGAGTTCGAATTGGTGAGTCCCGAGCGGCTGCTCATCTCCAGGCCCGTCGACATGGTGGTCGTCCCGGGCGCGGAAGGTGATTTCGGCGTGCTCAGGGGGCACGCGCCCCTGATCTCGACGCTTCGGCTCGGTGTCATCGATATCCACGATGATGGCGCCATCGCGGAGCGGATCTTCGTCGCCGGCGGCTTCGCCGAGGTGACGGCCGAGCGCTGCACGGTCCTGGCCGAAGAGGCCGTCGCTCTGGGCGACCTGAAGCGGACGGATATCGAGGCCGATCTCAAGGGCCTCAAGGATCGCCTGGCGGTTGCCGATACGGATCCCGAGCGTCTCGCGCTGGCCGCCCGGATCGCAATCGCGGACGCCAAACTCGCGCTGGTCTGAGCGGCGGGGGGTTGGCAAACCCTGCTTTGGCGCAGTAAGTCCGATCCATGACGGTCTCGTTGCGCCGCGATTGGAACCCTCGTTGCCCATGAAGCACTGGACTCTCGAAGATATCGGCTGGTCATTGTTCGATGCGGCGAAGGTCGCGCCGGAGCTGGTCGACATCATCAAGGCGTCGGCGCTGGTCGAGCATAACGGCTACGACTACGCGACCTATCTGTGCAACGTCTTCGCCGACGATCCTGTATTCCAGACGGCGGCGCGAAGCTGGGCGGAGGAGGAAGTTCAGCACGGGCGCGCGCTCGCGCGCTGGGCGATGCTGGCGGATCCGAGCTGGGATTTCGAGGCCGCGTTCCGGCGCTTCGTGGACGGCTACAAGCTGTCGTTGGACGTGGCAGCCTCGGTGCGCGGCTCGCGCACCGGCGAGCTGATCGCGCGCTGCATGGTGGAGACGGGCACGAGCTCGTACTACGCGGCGCTTGCCGACTCGGCCGCGGAGCCGGTGCTGATCGAGATCTGCAGGCGTATCGCCGCCGATGAGCTGCGCCACTACAAGCTCTTCTACACGCATATGAAGCGCTACCAGGCCGCCGAGCATCTCGGTCGCTGGGGGCGCTTGCGTGTCGGCATCGGACGGATCCTGGAATCCGAGGACGACGAACTCGCCTACGCCTATTTCGCGGCCAATGCCGATCGCCATGCCCGCTACGAACGGCGGGTGTGGAGCCAGGCCTATGCGCGCCGCGCGTTGAGCTACTACCGCGCGCCGCATGTCGAGCGCGGGGTCGGCATGGCGCTCAAGGCGGTCGGGTTGAAGGGCAATGGCCGCGTGCATCGCCTGGTCTGGCCACTCGCGCTGCGCTTGCTGCGTTGGCGCGCCCGCGCCGGCAGCCAGGACGCACCGCGACCGGCGTGAGACGCGACGGCGACCGGTCACGCAAGCTTCGCCAAACTGTTACACGTCCACGCTACACAAGCATTTTGGTTTCGAGGGGCTCTTGCATGTTCACGCGTCGTTTGGTTGTCGGCATGGTTGTCGCGCTCGCCGCGCAGACCGCTTCCGCTCAAGCGCCGTCGGGGCGTCTGGTCGTCTACACGTCGCAACCCCAGAGCGACGCGCAAGCGACGGTCGACGCCTTTCGTCGCGTTCATCCCGGCGTCGAGGTGAGCTTCACGCGCGATGGCACGACGCAGCTGATGAACAAGCTGCGCGCGGAGTTCACCGCCGGCGCGCCGCAGGCCGATGTGCTGCTGATCGCTGATGCCATGACGATGGAAGCGCTCAAGGCGGAGAAGCGGCTGCTCGCCTATCCGCAAGCGCGCACCGAGGGCTTTCCGCCGGGCGCGCATGACGTGGACAGGATGTATTTCGCGACTAAGTTCATCACGACGGGAATCGTCGTGAACAAGGCCGCCGCCTTCCGCCCGACGCGCTGGGCCGATCTGGCCCGACCCGAGGTGAAGGGCCAGCTGATCATGCCGTCGCCGCTCTACTCCGGCGCCGCGGCGATCCACATGGGCGTGCTGACGCGGCAGCCCGGACTGGGCTGGGCCTATTACGAGCAGCTGGCGAAAAACGGCACGCAATCGGCGCGCGGCAATGGCGCCGTGCTCGAACAGGTCGCCGGCGGTCAGAAGCTCTATGGCGTGATCGTCGATTTCATGGCGATCCGCGCGGCGCAGCGCGGGTCACCGATCGAGTTCATCTTTCCGACCGACGGCGTCACGGTCGTGACGGAGCCGGTGGCCGTGCTGGCGAGCGCGAAGAATCCGGTGGCGGCGAAGGCCTTCGTGGATCTGCTGCTCAGCCCGGACGGACAGGCGCTGGCAACGCAGCAGGGCATGATGCCCGCGCACCTCGATGCGCCGCCGCCGCCCGGATTCCCGAAGCTGTCGACGATTCAGATGCTGCCGGCCGAGATCGCCGCCATCCTCGCCTCCGATGAGCGCGACAAGGAACGCTTCGCGGATCTCTTTGGCCGTTGAGGCGACGCGGCCGCGCGCGATGACGCGCGCGGCGGTCGCGATTCTCGGGCCGGCCGGGGCGGAGCGCCGCTGGCTGCTGGCGCTCGCCGTGCTCGTCGCCGTCATCAGCGTATGGCCGCTCGCGCGGTTGATCTGGGAAGCGCTCGCGCCCCAGGGCGCGCTCGACTTCGCGGTCATTCGCCGCGTGCTCGAGGCGCCCTCGACCTGGCGCGCCATGGGCCGCACGCTCGACACGAGCCTGTTCGGCACGGCGCTGTCGGTGGTCCTCGGCGTCGTCTTCGCGCTCCTGGTCACGCTCACCGATCTGCGGCGCAAGCCGGCGCTGGTGTTCGCCTTCATGATCCCGCTGATGTTGCCGTCGCAGATCACGGCGCTCGCGTGGATCAGCCTGCTCGGTCCCAACAGCGCCATCTTGCAGGCGCTGGGTCTCGCGCCGCCGCCGGGCAGCGCGCATCCGCTGTTCGGACGCGAAGGCATCATCGTGCTGTTCGGCGTCGAGCACGCGCCGCTCGTTTTTCTGGCGTTGCGCGCGGGTTTGCGCGCCCTGCCGCGGGAGCTGGTCGAGGCCGGCCGCGCCTGCGGCGCCGGCGCCGGGCGCACGATCATGCAGATCATCCTGCCGATCGCCGGCCCGTCGCTCGGCGCCGGCGCGCTGCTCGCCTTCGTGTCCTCGATCGGGAATTTCGGGACGCCGGCGCTGCTCGGCATTCCCGTGAACTACACGACGCTGGCGACGCTGATCTATCAGCGTCTCGCGGGTTTCGGGCCAAGCGTGCTGGCGCAGGTCGCCGCGTTGTCGCTGGTGATCGGCGCGCTCGCCCTGGTGGGGGTCGGCGCGCATATCTGGATCACTCGACGCCGGGACACGCGCCTGGTCGGCCTCGCCCCGCCCGTCGTGCCCTGGCGCCTCGGCCAGTGGCGCGCGCCCGTCGAAGGCGTGTGCTGGGCGGTGCTGATCGTGCTCGTCGTGATTCCCATGGTGGCGCTGATCGCGAGTTCCCTCGTGCCGGCGATCGGCGTGGCGCTGACGCTGTCGACCGTGACGTTCGATGCCTATGGCGAGGCGCTGCTGCGCCAGGCGGTGACGCTGCGCGCCTTCGTGAACAGCTTCGGACTCGCGGCTGCCGCGGCGCTCGCCTTGACGCTGATCGCCGTGCCGCTGGCGCGTTTGATCGCGTGGCGGCCGACGCGGCTGGCGCGCTCGATCGATCTGATCGTCGAACTGCCGTATGCGCTGCCCGGCATCGTGCTCGCGATCGCCTGCATCCTGGTCTTCATCAAGCCCCTGCCGCTCCTCGGCGTGTCGATCTACGGCACGCTCTGGATCATCTTCATCGCCTATCTGGCGCGGTTCCTGGCGCTGGCGCTGCGGCCCTTGCTGAGCGGCTTGGCGCAGCTCGATCCCGCGCTCGACGAGGCGGCGGCGGCGGCGGGCGCTGGGTTCACGCGACGCCTGGCGACCATCCTCCTGCCGCTGCTGGCGCCGGCCGCGGCGGCGTCGGGCATCCTCGTCTTCCTCACCGCGCTCAATGAACTGACCGTCTCGGCGCTGTTGT
Organism: Alphaproteobacteria bacterium; assembly: GCA_031403455.1. Lineage (GTDB taxonomy): Bacteria > Pseudomonadota > Alphaproteobacteria > CACIAM-22H2 > CACIAM-22H2 > CAIOSQ01. Next base: position 5,036 of record JANNTF010000660.1, read on the forward strand.
GGTCGTCGGGGCGCGAAACGCTGGGCGTGATCGTCTATTCGCTGCAGGAAGGTGGCGACACGCCGCTCGCCGCCGCCGTGTCGGTGGTGGCCGTCGTGATCGTTCTCGGCCTGATGGTGCTGGCCGATCTCGTCGGCCGGCGCTTGCCGCCCGGCGCTTTGCCCTGGCGCGGCTGATGATCATTTTCCAACCGGCTTGCGCCGAGGATTTCGAGCGCCTGGTCGCGCTGCGCTTACGCGTGATGCGCCCGCATCTGGAGCGCGTGGGGCGCTTCGATCCGGTGCGCGCGCGCGACCGTTTCAAGGCCGGATTCACGCCCGAAGCGACGCGGTTGATCGAGATCGACGGTGTCTTCGCCGGGTGCGTCACGCTCAAGCCGGACGCCGAGGGTTTCGAGCTGATGCATTTCTATGTCGAGCCGGCGTTCCAGAACCGCGGGGTGGGCGCGCGCGTGCTGCGTCTGCTCTGCGCCGAGGCCGATCAGCGCGGCCGGCCCGTTCATCTCGGCGTGCTCAAAGGCAGCCCGGCCGTGCGTTTCTACGAGCGGCACGGTTTCCGGCATACGCACGAGGATGCGTGGGACTGCTTTTTGCGCCGACCGGTGCTAGGCTGATCCGGACCGGGGATTGCTGCGAAGGGGACGAGCGATGACGATCATGCACGATGTGCCAAGCGTGGCGGCGACCAGCTTTCGCGATGCGACTGCGGCGGATTGGGAGCGCGTGACCCAGCTTGGCCGCATCGCGATGGAGGCCGATGCGGGGCGCGGCGTGGTCGCGTTGCTCGCCAGCCAGAAGGACGTGCCACGCCATGGCTGGCAGGTGAACAACTACGAGCACTCGGTGCAGTGCGCCACCCGCGCGCTGCACAACGGCGAGAGTGAGGAATACATCGTCTGCTGCCTGCTCCACGACGTGACGCAGGATCTCAACCCCTACAACCACGACAAATCGGCGGCGGATCTGCTGCGCTATCACGTCTCGGAGGAGCATCACTGGATGGTGGCCAACCACCAGATCTTCCAGCTCTCCTTCCGCGACAATTCCAAGTTCGACAAGACCGCCTGCGAACGCTACCGCGGCCACGAATTCTTCGAGACGACGATGCGATTCTGCGAGCAGTACGACATGAATTGCTTCGACGGATCCTATCGCGCCCTGCCGCTGGACAGCTTCACGCCGATGGTCCACCGCGTCTACGAGAAGGGCATCCACGCCTTTCACGCCAAACATCCCTATCCGCCGGCGCGCTGACCACGGCTTCGCTCCTGCGTGGCATCAGCGCGGCAGCGCCCATCCGTCGAGAATGCGCACGCCGACCAGCGCACCCTCGGCGATCTCGTCGCGCGTGTCGAGGCGCAGGCGCAGACCCGGATCGGCGAGCGGCGAGATCTCCAACTCGTGAAAGCCGCCGCGATAGAGCCGGCGATGGATGCGCGCGGCGATCGCGTGCGGATCGTCGGCTGTCGTCAGGCTGAGATCCTCGGGGCGCAGGCAGAGCTCGACATCGCCGGTGGCGGCGCCGACCGGGACGCGCACCCGCGTGGTGCTGCCCAGCACTTCGATCTCCCCGGCGCCGCGTGAATCGACGCGGAGCAGGCGTGCCGGCAGGATCGTGCCGCGACCGATGAAGCGGCCGACCATGGCGTTGGCCGGCTCGCGGTAGAGCGTCGCGGGCGGCGCGGATTGCACGATGCGGCCCGCCTCCATCACCGCGACGCGCGTGGCCAGCGCCATCGCCTCGGCCTGATCATGGGTGATGTAGATCGTGGTGATGCCCGTGCGTGCGTGGGCGGCGCGGAACTCCTCGATCATCGCCGCGCGCAGATGCGCGTCGAGATTGGCCAGCGGCTCGTCGAGCAGCAGCAAGTCCGGCGACATCGCGAGGCAGCGCGCGAGCGCGACGCGCTGGCGCTGCCCGCCGGAGAGCTCGTTGGGCCGGCGATGCGCGAAATCATCGAGCCCGACGAGCGTGAGCGCGTTGGTGACGCGCGATTGGCGCTGCGCCGGGGCGACGCGCGCGACCTCGAGCGCGTAGCCGACATTGCGGGCGACATCCATGTGGGGCCAGAGGGCGTAGGATTGGAACACGACGCCAACCCGGCGATCCTCCGGCGGCACGGTGTCGCGGCCGCTGGCGACGATCTTGGCGCCGAGCGCGATCTCGCCGGCATCGGGCGACTCGAATCCGGCGAGGAGGCGCAGCAACGTCGTCTTGCCGCAGCCCGATGGACCGAGCACCGCGAGGAACTCGCCGTCCGCGACATCCAGATCGACGCGATCGACCGCGATGGTTTCGGCGAAGCGCTTGGTGACGCCGCGCAGTGTGACGCCCGCCATCAGCGCGGCACGGCGAAGGGCAGGAATTCCTCGACGATCCGTGTGTAGAGATCACGCTTGAACGGCACGATCAGGTCAGGCGTTTCGACCAGCTTCACCCAGCGCCAGGCGGAGAATTCCGGATGCTTGGAGGCGGCGAGGTCGATCTCGGCGTCGTCGCCGGAAAACCCGAGCGCGAACCATTTCTGCAACTGGCCGCGATAACGCCCCCGCCACGCCTTGCCGATCAGCGGCGGCGGCAGATCGTAGGGGATCCACGCCTTGCTCTCACCGAGGAACTCCGCCTGCGTGATCCCCGTCTCTTCGGCGAGTTCACGCCGCGCCGCCGCGCGCGGGCGTTCGCCCGGATCGATGCCACCCTGCGGCATCTGCCAGGCGTCGCCCGGCGTATCGATGCGCGTGGCGACGAAGACGCGGCCGGTGCGGTCGAACAAGGCAATGCCGACACCGCGGCGGTAGGGCAGAGTCGTGGGATCGACACGCGGGCGGGGCGGCATCTGGGGCGGCGGAACGACTCAGCGGTTGCGCTGGCGATTCAGTACCGCAGTGATCGGGGCGAGCGCGATACCTTTCGCATCCAGCGTCGTCTGCCAGATCGCCAGCCGCTCGAAACTGATGCCATGCGGCCGCACCAGCGCCACCGCGAAGCCGGTATCGCGCGCCTGGCGCTCGATCTCGGCGAGGCGCGCCTCGATCGCTTCTCGGGTCGGCTCGGCATCGAGCTGGCGGTCGGCGACAGCCCGCGGCACGCCGAGTTCGGTGGCCAATCGCAAGGCTGCGGCGCGCGGCCCGGTCTGGCGGTCGACATAGATGAAGCCGCGGTCGCGCAGCGCGGTCAGGACCGGGCGCAGCGTTTCGTCGCCGCCATTCACGCCGGCGCCCATGAAGCTCGCCACGCCGACATAGCCGGTGGCGCGCGCCAGCGCCCAGTCCAGCCGCCCGAGGCTTTCATCGGAATTCAGCGGCGTCACCGCGGGCGCGGGGCTGGAGCCGGCATCGCGCGGCTGGGTACCGGATGCTTCGAGCGGCAGATTGATCAGCACTTCGTGGCCCGCGCGGCGCGCCTGTTCCACCCAGCGCGGCAGGTTCTCGGCGAAGGGGTTGAAGGCGAGCGTGACGGGGCCGGGGAGATAGTTGATCGCCTGATCGGTGAGGGCGGCCGCCAGCCCCAGATCGGTGACGACCAGCGCGATGCGGGGCCGACTATCGTTGGGATCGAAGGCGCGGGCGAATTTCATCCAGGTCGCGCTTCCGGCCGGACGTGCCGCCGGCGCCGCCGTGGTCTGCGTGATGTAGCCGTCCGGCGGCGGTACCGGGCGCATCACGGCCACTTGCCGTGGCTCGGGCAAGGGCGGCAGGGGAATGCTGATGCTGCCGCCGGGCACGACGCCACGGCCACCGGCTGACGGCTGGATCTGCGTGATGCGCGGCAGGCGCGGCGCGGCGGCGATGCGACGATGGGCAGGTGCGGCGGGCGGCGGGCGTGGCGCGCCCAACAGCGCCGGTGTCGCCTCGTCCTCCTCGTCGTCGCCGGGAATTTCGGCCGTCGCGACGCCCGTGTCCGCTTGTCCCGTCGCCGGGCCGACGACCAGGCCGGTCCAGGTCGCCATCGGCGCGGTGTCCGTCGGCAGCGCTTCGCCCAGCGGGCCGACATCCAGGGCTGGCGCGTTGAGCGTGTCCGCGAGCGCCGCCAGGGACATCACCGTATCGTCGGCGATCGCCTCGCCACCAGTGACGCCGGCAGACGCGCGGACATCCGGGGGCAGCGTCGCCTGCCGCGGCACAGGCGGCGGCGGCGGCGTGATGACGAGGCGCGCGAGCACTTCTGTCAGGCCGCGCAATCGGCTCTCGACCGGTATCCTCGCGCTGTCCCCGTCGAGGCTCAAACGTCCGACCACGCCGCCGGTGCGGGCGCTCTCGGTCGAGGTCAGCGTACCGGCGACGATGAACCCGATGATCGCCGTGCCGAGCGACGTCCAGACGAGCGGCAGCAGGCTGCGCTGCCGCGGCCGCCGCCAATCGGGCAGCGGCTGCGGCACATGCCCGGCAGGCGCCGGGAGCGCGAGCGGCGCTGGAGATCGCCACGCGACGAGACGCCCACGGCTGGCACTAAGGGTGAGATAGCCGGGCATCCCGCTCCGTCAGTTCGCCGAGCGTTGGTTGAAGAGCGCGAGACCACGCAGCAGGTCGTAGGCGCGCGCGAGCTGGTAGTCATTGGCCGGATCGCCCAGCGTCGCCGGCGGCGGCGGCTCGTCACCCTCCGCCGCAGGAGGTTGCTGAGGCGCCTGCTGCTGCTGCTGCTGCTGTTGTTGCTGTGCCGGGGTCTGGTTGTTGCGCAATGCGCCGCGCAGATCGGCCTCGCGCCGCGCGCGCGGCTGGTCCACCCGTTCGATGCGCGCGGGCTCGACCGCGATATCCGGCTCGATGCCCTGGGCCTGGATCGAACGGCCCGAGGGCGTGTAGTAGCGCGCCGTGGTCAAGCGCATCGCGCCTTGGTTGCCCATGGGAATGATCGTCTGCACCGAGCCTTTGCCGAAGGATTTGGTGCCGATAAGGATCGCGCGGCGATGGTCCTGCAGCGCGCCGGCGACGATCTCCGACGCCGACGCCGAGCCGCCATTGATCAGCACCACGATCGGCAGGCCGTTGAGCAGATCGCCCGGCTTGGCGTGAAAACGCTGCGCCTCCTCGTTGCGCCGACCGCGGGTCGAAACAATCTCGCCCTTGTCGAGAAACACATCCGAAACGGAGATGGCCTGATCGAGCAGACCGCCCGGATTGTTGCGCATGTCGAGCACGAGACCTTTGAGCTTGTTGTTGGTCTGCTGCTTGATGCGGTCGATGGCGTTCTTGAGGCCAGTCTCGGTCTGCTCGGTGAACGAGGTGATGCGGATGTAGCCGAGCTCACCTTCGACGTGGCTGCGCACGGATTGCACCTTGATCACCGCGCGAGTCAGCGTGACCTCGAAGGGATCCTGCGTGCCGCGGCGGATCATCAGCTTGATGTTGGAATTGATGGGCCCGCGCATCTTCTCGACGGCTTCCTGCAAGGTCAGGCCGAGCACGGCGTCGTTGTCGATATGCGTGACGAAATCGCCCGGCTTCAGCCCGGCGCGGGCGGCGGGCGTTTCGTCGATCGGCGACACCACCTTCACGAAACCATTCTCCATCGTCACCTCGATCCCGAGGCCGCCGAATTCGCCGCGGGTCTGCACCTGCATGTCGCGGAAGCTTTTCGCGCTCATGTAGCTGGAATGCGGGTCGAGCGACGACAGCATCCCGTTGATCGCATCCTCGATCAGCTTGCGATCCTCGACTCCCTCGACGTAGTCGGCGCGCACCCGCTCGAAGACTTCTCCGAACAGATTAAGCAGCCTGTAGGTTTCGGAAGTGTTGCTTTGCGCGCTAGAGAGTTGAGGGAGCAACAGAGTTGCAGCCATGCCGAAAGTGGCTACCGCACGAGAAAGCTTCATCCGCTTACCTTTCCACTTGGCGCCGTCAGCCAGGGCCCGGGATCGATGGGCTGCCCGTGACGGCGCAGTTCAACGTAGACTACCGGATTGGATCGGCCACCGGTCATCGCGAGACCGATCGGTTCGCCCGATCGGACGGCTTGGCCAGGCGCGACATCGAGCCTGCCCAACCCCGAGATCAGCCAATGATATCCATCGCTACTTTCGAGGATCAAGATGACGCCATAGCCCCTGAAAGGCCCGGCATAAACGATTGTGCCGTGCCAGGGTGCAACTATCGTCGCTGCTGGCGAAGTTGTGAAGGTCACGCCGCGCTGCGGCAGGCCGCCTTCGCCGGGCGCACCCCAGCCTTGCAGGAGTCGACCATCGACCGGCGCGCGTGCCCGGCCGCGCGCTTCGGTGAACGGCCGTGACGCGGCGATGGCGGCCTGACGCGAGCGCTCGGCCGTGACCTTCTCGGCGGCCAGTCTTTCGAGCAATTCGCGCACGCTGCCGAGGTCGCGCCCCACGCGTTCGCTGCGCAGCGCCAGCGCTGTGCGCTCGGCGTCGAGATTGGCGACCAGGCGCTTGCGCCGCTCGATCAGCGCGTCGAGCCGCGCGCGTTCCGTGCCGAGTGTCTCGCGCGCACGCGCCAGCATCCCGCGCTCGCGCCCCAGCGCCGCGCGCGTGGCGGTCAATGCGCCAACTTCGCTGCGCAGCAGGGCCGCCTCCTCGTCGATGGCGGGAACGGCATAGGCCAGCAGGCGGCCGGTGCGCGCGGCATCGAGCGGCGCCTGATTGCGCAGCAGCAGCGCTTCGCGCGGCACGCGTGCCAGCCGCTCGACGGCCATCACGAGCTGCCCCAGCCTTTCGCGCCGATTGGCCAGCTTGTCCTCGGATTGCGCCTGCTGCCATTCCAGCTCGGCGAGGCGCAGCTCGAGCGCCGCGACCGCACTCTCCGTGCCCTGGATCGCGGTCGCTGCGGTGCTGGTCTCGTCCTGAAGCTGGCCGAGTTCGCGCGCCAGCGCCTGGCGATCCTGGAGCAGCAGCTTGTCGCGGGACTTGGCGTCATTGAGCTGACGCTCGAGCTGCCGCGCGCGCGTATCCGGCGTCTGCGCGCCCGCAACGCTGCCGCACGCCGCCGCGAGGAGCAGGGCGCACAGAAGGGCGCGGTCAGACGCGCGCACGCCCGGTGTCCGTGTGCGCGAGCTCGCGCTCGACGATGAGGGAATGGCCGGTC
>JANNTF010000661.1:0-2426 GCA_031403455.1 Alphaproteobacteria bacterium
GTGTCGACAACCTCGCGATAGATCGCCTGGCGCTCCGGCACCGCGGTCACGGCGCGCGCTCGGCCGAGCAGCGTATCGAAAGCGGGGTTGCAGTATTTGTCCCAGTTGATGAAGCCGTCGCACTGCATCCAGATCGACAAATTGCCGTCGGGGTCGGGCCGCCCGCTCCACACCACGATCGCCGCTTCATAGTCGCCGCGCTGAGTCGCGGCGATCTGCGCCGCCGCTTCCATCGCTTCGATCCGGATGTCGAAGCCGGCCACGCCGGCCATCGACTGGATCACCTCGGCGAGCTGCATCTCCACCGGGCTGTTGATCACCTTGAGCGCGAGCTCTAAGGCTTCGCGCACGCGTGGATCGCGGTCGAGGGGCGTGTTCGCCTTCTCACCATTTGCGACATTGATCGAGATGGTCTGGAAGGCGAGACCGGTCGCGGCGATCAAACGCAGTTTCGCGTCGGCGCGCACGGCCTTCATGTCCGTCGCCGGGACGCGCTCGATCATGTCGAGCTGACCCGCCCTCAGATTGGCCAGCCGCACCGTCGTGTCGGGCATGATGGTGTAGGTGATCGCGTCGACATGGATCGCACTCGCGTTCCAGTAGCGGTCGAAGCGCTCGAGCACGATCCGCTCCTGCGCGACCCGGCGCACGAAGCGGAAGGGTCCGGCGCAGACGGGCTGGCTCGCGATCTTGTCGCCGAGCGCCGCCAGCGCCCGGGGCGACAGCATCATGCCGGCGCGGTCCGGTAGCGATCGAGATTGATCTTCACAGCGGCAGCGTCGAGCTTCTCACCGTCTTGGAACACGACGCCCGACCGCAGCTTCATGGTGAGCGCCCGATTATCCGGCGACCACGCCCAGGCGGTGGCGAGTTGCGGCACGAAGTTCTGCGCTGCGTCGATGTCGATGAGCTTGTCGCACATCGCCGCGAACACGACGCGGCCGACGAAGAAACTGCCCGATGCCGGATCGAGGGCGTCGGGATCCTCCTGCAATCCGATCCGCAGGCTTGTTGCCTGGACTACCCCTGAAGCGACCATCAGCCAGCTGGCGACAATCGCCATCGTCATTCCACGCATCATGGCTCCATCCTTCCGAAAGCGAGGAGCCATGATCAGAAAGACAGGCGCAGCGCGCGCGACCGAACTTGTTTCGAAGTGTTGCTGTCCGAGATGCATCGAGACAATGCGGCGGGAGGTTATCCGCGCTCAGCGCAGCACGGTGAGTGCGCTGCCTCGCATCAGGAGTTCGGTGTGGCGCGCCAATATCGCCGCATGCGCGGCGCGCGCGGCAGCATCGAAATCGCCCTGGGGTCGCGGCTCCGGATCAAAGTGCCCAAACCGGTCGCTGCCGCGCACCAGCGATGCCGCATCGCGTCCGTTGAGTTGCCGGACATGGGTCGGGATGTAGCGGATCGCGAAGCCGATGCGGCGATCCGGCGAGCGGTTGGGACCGGACCCGTGCACCAGCCGTACGTGGTGCAGCGACATTTCCCCGGGATCCAGTTCGAGATCGACGATCTGCGCCGGGTCCACGGCGACCGCGACTTCCTGGCCGCGCGTCAGCAGATTATGGGCGTGGGGATTGTCGACATGCCGCAGCTGATCGCGTGTGTGGCTGCCCGGAAGCACCTGCATGCAGCCGCTGAGGCGGTTGCTGGCGGAGAAGGCGACCCAGGCCGTCACCACATCGGGCGCACTCAGCCCCCAATAGGTGGAATCCTGATGGAAGGAGACGAAGCCGGGATCTTCGGCTTCCTTGACGAAGAAATTGCTGTTCCAGATCAGAATATCCGGGCCGATCACGCTCTCGACGGCATCGAGGATCGCCGGATGCCGCACGAGCGCATCGAGCCAGGTGAAAAGCAGATGCGTCTTGTGGCGCAGATCGCCGGCGAGCGGTCCGCCCTGGACGCGCTCGAATGCCTCGAGTTGACGACGCAGCGAGAGCGCCTCCGCCGAGCTCACTGCCTGGATCGGCGCCGCGTAGCCCTGCCGGCGGTATCGCGCGATCGTCGCGTCGTCGAGCGCCAACCCCATCGTGCAAACTCCCGGTTCGATCCTGCTGCATTAGACACCACGATGCGCGTTGCGTACCATTCTCACGTCGCAGGGGCATCGCGCTCCCGTATCGCGTCGTCGGCGCGATCGGATCGTACAGCGACGGAACCAAGGGGGAAGTCATGAACCGGATGGTCAGCAAGCTCGCCGTCGTTGCGGCGATGGCAGGCTTCATTCTCGGCGCCGTCGACGCATCGGCGCAACGCACGCTGAAGATCAACGAATCGCTCGGGCCCGGCTCCGCCGAGGAGGCCGCTTTGCTGTATTTCAAGAAGGCGGTGGAAGAGAAGTCGAAGGGCGGGTTGCAGATTGCGATCCATCTGCAGGATCAGCTTGGAAATCCGCAGACCTCGCTCGAGAACCTGCA
>JANNTF010000662.1:0-1691 GCA_031403455.1 Alphaproteobacteria bacterium
TGAAAGCGATGAGATCGCCGCGTGGCGACCAGACCGGCGTGTAATAACGCCCGGTTCCAAAGCTGACCCGGCGCGGATTGCCGCCGCCGGAGTCCATCACGTAGAGCTGGCCGGCGCCGCCGCGATCCGAATTGAACGTCACCTCTTTGCCATCCGGTGAGAAGGAGGGCGAGGTGTCGATACCGCCGGAACTGGTCAGGCGCGCCACGCGCTTGGTGCGCAGGTCGAGCGAGAAGATGTTGGTCACCCCCTCCTGTGCCATCGACATGACCACGCGGTTGCCGTCCGGCGAGAAGCGCGGCGCGAAGGTCATGCCGGGAAAATCGCCGACGACTTCCTGTTGGCCGGTGTCGATATTGTAGAGATACACGCGCGGCCGATTATTGACGTAGCTGAGATACGTGATCTCCTGTGCCGTCGGCGAGAAGCGCGGCGTGAGCACCAGGAAGCGACCATCCGTCAGGAACCGGTGATTGGCGCCGTCCTGATCCATGATCGCCAGGCGCTTCACGCGTCGCTGGAGCGGTCCGGTTTCCGAGATGTAGACGATGCGCGTGTCGAAATACCCCTCCTCGCCGGTGATGCGCTTGTAGATCGCATCCGAGACGATATGCGCGACGCGACGCCAATTGGTGGCCTGGGTCGTGAACACGCGACCCTCCGCCTGGCTCTCACCGAACACGTCCCAGAGCCTGAATTCGACGCGCAGCCGTCCATCGCGCTGCTGCTCGGCGACACCTGTCACCAGGGCCTGGGCATTGATCTGACGCCAGTCCACGAAACGCGGCGTCGCCGTGCGCAACTGCTCGGGCGTCTGGGTATACGCATTGAGATCGATCGGCTTGAACAAGCCGCTGCGCTCGAGATTGGCCGCGATCACATCGCGGATCTGGCGCCCCGTCGGCCCATCGGGGCCAACACCGAAGAACGGCGAGATGGCGATCGGGATCGGTTGCACCTGGCCTCGGGTGATATCGATCTTGAGCTGGGCATGGGCGGCGCGCGCCGGCAGCAATGCAGATGCCGCCACGCCGGCTGAACCGATCAGAAAACTTCTACGCTCGATACAGGGCATCGCGGCCTCAGTCATGAATGATGGCGGGAGCATGCGGCGTTCTTACGCAGGAGAGGGTGGCGGTTTCAGGGCGCAGATCTCGCACGTCAATCTGCCCCGCGAAACGTCAGGATAAGGTTGCCGCCCGCGAGATCGCCGGCACGGGCCTGTGGGATCGGCAGTGGCGAGGCGACCAGGACCGCGCGACGCGCGCTGTCTGCGAAGGAGCGGAGGGAATCGGCCGGCGCACCGATTGTCTTTTCCACCTTGGCGTCCTGCACCGCGCCATTGGGCATCAGCCAGACGCGGATCTCGACCACGAAGCTCTCGATGCCGCGAGCACCGCGGTCCTTGTTCCAGCGCTGCTCGACATGGCCGCGGATGGCGCCCTCTTCGACCGAAGATAGAGGCTGCAGAGGGTTGAACGGTCCAGCACTGGCACTGCGCTGGGCGCCGGTCGTGCCGGTGCGATCCGCCGGCGGCGGCGTCGGCTGGGATCGGTTGCGCGAAATGTTGCGCAGCGCATCATCGACGCTGAAAGCGCGTTGCTGTGGCGGCGGTGGCTGCGGGCGCGGCGGCGCGGCGGCCTGCGGCGGCGGCTCACGCGGCGGTTGGGGTGGCGTCGGCGGCGGCGCGG
>JANNTF010000663.1:0-4262 GCA_031403455.1 Alphaproteobacteria bacterium
CGCGCAGGGCGCGACCGGCGGAGAGACCACCGAACCCCGCGCCGTCGACCACGACGCGAAGACGTCGCGTCTTCACCGACTTGCGCTGGGTCACGATGGCCTCCTGGTGCCCGGAACGGGCCGATCAACGCAGCCGCGCCGCGAAGTCGGCCGGAACGAACCGTCCGATCATCGGCACCCGGCGCAGCAATGCCGTCGCCTGGTCGCGTGACAGCCAAAGCAGCACGAGCGCGGCGAGCAGCGTCGCGCAGGCTTCCTTGAACAGCACGGCGCCATCATCGTAGGGATCGATGCCCAGCGGCGTGACCACGTGAAAGAAAATCGCGCCGGACATGATCGCGATCGTCATCGCGGCGCCTACCGCACGCGTGGCCGGCAGGAGACAGAGGACCGCCGCGATCAGTTCCGCCGTGCCGGTGCCGATCCGCATCGCCTTCTCATGGCCATGCAGCCCGAACCAATCCGTCAGCACGGTGAACAGCCAGACGCTGCCGGCATGGCCGGTGAATTTGTATTGCAGGTACCAGAGGAAAACATAAGCGATCCAGGCGGCGAGCGCCCAGGACAGGAGACGGGAAACTTGCGCTTGGCTCATGGTGTCGGCCTCCTCGGATTGGGACGCCGGCATGATCGAGCGCGCCCGTCGCATTCGGAAATGCCGATGGGCTATGATCGCGATGCGCCGGGGTCATCGTCTCCGTCGCGTCGTCCGGGGGAAGATCAACAGCATGGAAATGCATCAGATCCGCTATTTCCTCGCGGTGTGCGACACGCTGAACTTCACGCGTGCCGCCGAGCGATGTCATGTAACCCAGCCGGCGCTGACACGCGCGATTCAGAAACTGGAGGAGGAACTCGGCGGCTTGCTGCTGCGGCGCGAGCGCAACCTCAGCCATGTGACCGATCTGGGACAGTTGATGCGCCCGCACCTTGCGCAAATGCTCGCCGAGGCCGGGAAGGCGCAGCAAGCTGCGCGCGACCTTCTCAAGCTCGACCATGCGGCGCTCAATCTGGGTGTGATGTGCACCATCGGACCGATGCGATTCGTCGGTTTCCTGGGCGAGTTCCGGCGCCAGCATCCGGGAATCGAAATCGCGATCCGCGAAGCGACACCCGACGAGCTCATCGAGCAGATCATCGCGGGCAAGCTCGACATCGCGCTGCTCGCGCGGCCGGACGCCTATCCGGAGCAGCTCGACGTGCAGCCGATCTATCGCGAACGCTACGTCGTCGGGTTCGCCGTCGGCCACCGCTTCCAGTCGATGAATGCGGTTCCGCTCCGGCAAATTGGAGGTGAGAGATTCCTCGAGCAGCTGAGCTGCGAGCATCATGGTTACGTCTCGGAGATCTGCCGTCAGCAGGACATCGCCCTTGATATCGTCTTTGGCAGCGAGCGCGAGGACTGGATCCAAGCGATGGTCGCCGCCGGCCTCGGCGCCTGCCTCATCTGGGAATCGTCGTCGACGATTCCTGGAATCGTGACGCGCCTGATCATCGAACCAGAAATCGCGCGCGAGGTCGCGCTGGTCTCCGTCGCCGGGCGCCGCTTCTCACCGGCGGCGCTGGCCTTCATCCGAGCGGCCAAGGCGCATCGCTGGAAACCGTGAGGATGATCAGCGCGCTGGCGGCAATGCGACCGATCTATCGGAACCATGCTCCCTGATCATCATGCTTTCTCGTAGAGAAAGGCCGGCAAGGTCGCGCGTTTCCACACGCCCGACCCCGCCACCGTGAACCCGACGGAGACCGCCATGGAAATGCACCAGATCCGCTACTTCCTCGCCGTCTGCGAAACCCTGAATTTCACGCGGGCCGGAGAGCTCTGCAACGTCACGCAGCCCGCCCTCACCCGCGCCATCCAGAAGCTCGAGGAGGAGCTCGGCGGATTGCTGCTGCGCCGCGAGCGCCACCACACCCATCTGACCGATCTGGGCAAGCTGATGCGGCCGCATCTCGACAACATCCTCAATCAGGCGGACACCGCGCGCACAACAGCAAACAGCTTCCTGCGCCTCGATCACGCACCGCTCAATCTCGGCGTCATGGGGACGGTTGGCCCGATGCGCTTCGTCGAGTTCATCAATGATTTTCATAAAAGGAACGAAGGCATTGAAGTCTGCATGCAACAAGCGCCGCTGCAGCGGCTGCGTGAGCTTCTGATGGAAGGCATCGTCGACGTCGCCGTCCTCGCCCAGCCGGAACCCTGGGGCGAGCGAATGGATGCCACACTGCTCTACGAGGAATACTTCTCGGTCGGCTTCGCCGCCGGCCACCGCTATGAAAAACTGGAAACAATCCCGTTTTCCCAACTCGAAGGCGAAAGCTACCTCTCAAGGCAGAATTGCGAATATCGTGAACACATCCGAGCGATCCGCGAAACGCAGGGCGTGAAGATGCGCTACTGTTTTCGCAGCGAGGACGAAGACTGGATCCAGGTGCTGGCTGCGACTGGCCTCGGAATCTGCGTCCTACCGCAGAACAAGCCCACGGTACCGGGATTGATCACGCGCCCCCTCAGCGATCCGGGCGTCACGCGCTCCATCTGGCTTGTCACGGTTGCAGGACGGCGCTTCTCGCCCGCCGTCGCCGCTTTCATGAGCGCGGCTCGGCAGTTCAATTGGCCGGCACGCAAGACGGCCAGCGCCCGCTGACACGCGACTCGGTCACCAACCGCCGCGCTTCAGCCATTCCTCGACCTGCCACAGCCGGTCGGCGCCCCAGAAGCCCTCGTTGTCGACGATGATGAAGGGCGAGCCGAACACGCCCTTGGCGATCGCCGCGTCGACCGTCGCGCGCAGGATGTCCTTGGTCGCCGGCTCCACCATGCCGGCAAGGACGTCTTCGCGCGAGTGCCCCAGCGCCACCACGAGGTCCGCGACGATGTCGGTCTTGCCGAGATCCTGCTGCCCCTGCCACGCCGCCGCCAACCCCGCCTTGGCGAATGCGACCGCCTTGGCTGAGTCGCGCTGATGCAGCCAGTAGAAGGCGCGACTCGCCGCCACACTCGAGAACGGGAAGACCGGCGGCATCTTGATCGGCGTGCGCCAGAGCCGGGCGAAACGCGGCAGGTCGTGCTTGGTGTAATCGCCCTTGAGCGGAATCTCGAGCAATGGCTGCTGGCCGGTGACCTTGAACACCGCACCCAGCAGGATCGGCTTCCAGTCGACGCTACGGCCGTGGCGCTGGGCCAACTCGTCGATGCGCAAGGAAGCCAGGAAGCCATAGGGGCTGGAAAAATCGAAATAGAATTCGAGCGGGGCGGGCATCGACTCGACTCCCTGTGACAGTTCAGCGATTCGTAATACAGAGCATCATGCTTCTGCGAGGAACATCGTCATGCCGAATCTTCCCCTGACCACGCTCGTCGCCGTGTTCGCCCTGCTCGTCTATGTCGGCGTGAGCTTCGCCGTCGGGCGCGCGCGGGTGCGCCACGGCGTGGTGGCGCCGGCGACCGAAGGACCGCCGGAATTCATGCGCGCGATGCGCGTGCAAATGAACACGCTCGAGCAGCTGGTCGTGTTCCTGCCCGCGCTGTGGATGTTCGCGGCGTTCTGGGGAGATCGTCCCGCGGCCCTGATCGGGATATTCTGGCCGCTGGCGCGGCTGCACTACGCCCGCGCCTATCTGACCGCGCCGGAGAGCCGCGGGCCCGGGTTCATCGTCGCCCTGCTCGCATCGCTGATCCTGCTGCTGGGCGCGGCGATTCGCGCCGTCGAGCGGCTGATCTGAGCCGCGCTCAGCCGGCGGCGATGCCGCGGCTGATCACCAGACGCTGGATGTCCGAGGTGCCCTCGTAGATCTGGCAGACCCGCACGTCGCGGTAGATGCGCTCGACCGGAAAATCCTGCAGATAGCCGTAGCCGCCATGGATCTGGATGGCGTCCGAGCACACCCGCTCGGCCATTTCCGAGGCGAAGAGCTTAGCCATGCAGGCCTCGGTCAGACACGGCTGGCCAGCGTCGCGCAGGCCGGCGGCGTCCAGGACCAGGAGATGCGCCGCCTGCAGCTGCGTCGCCATGTCGGCCAGGCGGAACGCCACCGCCTGGTGCTCGATGATCGGCTTGCCGAAGCTCTGACGCGCCTTGGCGTAGTGCAGCGCCGCTTCGTAGGCCGCGCGCGCCATGCCGACCGATTGCGCGGCGATGCCGATGCGGCCGCCCTCGAGATTGGCGAGCGCGATGCGATACCCTTCGCCCTCCAAACCGAGCATCAGGTCGGGGGTCAGACGCAGCCCGTCGAGCTGGATCTGCGCGGTATCGGAG
>JANNTF010000664.1:0-7358 GCA_031403455.1 Alphaproteobacteria bacterium
AATGTGACCCAATGGGTGGCCGACCGCTGGAACGCGACCCATGCGGGCGCGCCCGCCGACGGCAGCGCCCGGGAAACCGGCCCCCGGGAGCTCCGGGTCATGCGCAGCGGCTCCTGGCAGAATGGATCGTTTCGTCATCATTCGGCGCACCGCAACGGCGACAATCCGATGATTCGCAACACCAAGATCGGTTTTCGCATCGCCCGGGCCCTCTAGGCCCTGAGGTGCCGTCCGAAAGCCGATCCGGCGCTGCTTCCGCTTGCCGCCGGCATCACCGCCGGTCTATAAGGCCGCTTTAATGACTTCGCCGGCCGCCGCCGCCTCGTACCGCTTCCGTCACCGCCATCTTCTGGGTATCGAAGGGCTTTCCCCCGACGAGATCACCCTTCTTCTCGATATCGCCGACAATTACGTCGAGCAGAACCGGGCGGCGGAAAAGAAGAGCTCCCTGCTCCGCGGCCGCACCGTCATCAACCTCTTCTTCGAGAATTCGACCCGCACCCGGACCTCGTTCGAGCTGGCCGCCAAGCGGCTGGGCGGCGACGTCATCAACATGTCGGCGGAATCGTCGTCCGTGAAGAAGGGCGAAACCGTCATCGACACCGCCATGACCCTCAATGCGATGCTGCCCGACGTCCTGATCGTCCGCCACGGCGAGTCCGGCGCGGTCAAGCTGCTCTCAGAGAAGGTGAACTGCGCGGTCATCAATGCCGGCGACGGCACGCATGAACACCCGACTCAGGCGCTGCTCGATGCGCTGGCGATCCGCCGCCGCCGCGGCCGCCTGGCCGGCCTCGAAGTCGCGATCTGCGGCGATATCCTGCATAGCCGGGTCGCGCGCTCGAACATCCACCTGCTGACGGCGATGGGCGCGCGCGTGCGCGTCGTCGGACCGCCGACATTGATCCCGTCATCGATCGAGCGCATGGGCGTGCGGATCTTCCACGACATGCGCGAGGGCATCGGCGGATGCGACATCGTCATGATGCTGAGGCTGCAGACCGAGCGCATGCAGGGTTCCTTCGTGCCGTCGGTGCGCGAGTATTTCCACTTCTACGGCCTCGACCGCGCCAAGCTGGCGGCCGCGAAACCCGATGCCCTGGTCATGCATCCCGGCCCGATGAATCGCGGCGTCGAGATCGACAGCGAACTGGCGGATGATCTGGATCGATCGTTGATCCGCGAGCAGGTGGAGATCGGCGTCGCCGTCCGCATGGCATGCCTCGATGTCTTGACGCGCACGCTGCGCTCCAACGCGCCGGTGGCGACATGAAGCCTGCCACGACGGCGGCGACGACGCGTATCCCCGGGCGCCGGGGCGGCCCGCCGATCGCCTATGTCAACGCGCGGCTCGTCGATCCCGCGACCGCGCTCGATCTGCGTGGTGGCGTCGTCGTCGCGGATGGCGTGATCGCCGATCTCGGCGCGCATCTCGCCCGTGCGGAAGCGCTCGGCAGTTCGGGGATCGAGGCGGTGGATTGCGCCGGCGCCGTGCTCGCGCCCGGCCTCGTCGACATGCGCGTCCAGCTGCGCGAACCCGGCGAGGAACACAAGGAGACGTTCGCGTCGGCCGCCAATGCCGCCGGCACCGGCGGCGTCACCTCGATGGTGATGTTGCCCAACACGCATCCCGTCATCGACGATCCCTCGTTGGTCGAAAGTGTCGCGCGGCGCGCACGCGAAAACAGTCGCATCAAGATCTTCACCTATGCGGCGATCACGCGCGGCCTCGAGGGCCGCGAGATGACCGAGTTCGGTCTTCTGGCCGAAGCCGGCGCGCTCGGCTTCACGGATGCACTGCTTGCCGTCGCCAACCCGACGATGATGCGACGCGCGCTGAGCTACGCGCGCATGGTCGGGCGGATCGTGATTCAACATCCGGAAGACCCTGTCCTGACGCGCAATGCATGCGCGACCGAAGGCGAGATCGCCACGCGTCTGGGCCTGCCGGCGGCTCCGGCGATCGCGGAAGCGATGATGATCGAACGCGATCTGCGCCTCGTGGAGTTGACGCGCGCTCCGCTCCATTTCGCGCATGTCTCGACGGCCGCCGGGATCGACGCGATCCGCGGCGCCAAGCAGCGCGGCCTTCCGATCACCTGCGACACCGCGCCACCGTATTTCGCGCTCAATGAACTGGCGGTCGGCGACTATCGCAGCTTCGCGAAGCTGACTCCGCCGCTGCGCGCGGAGAGCGACCGGCAAGCCGTCGCCGAAGGCGTCGCGGACGGCACGATCGATGCGATCGCGTCCGACCACGCGCCACACGACCAGGATTCCAAGCGGCTTCCCTATGCCCAGTCCGCCGCCGGGGCGATCGGTCTGGAGACGCTGCTGCCCATCGCGCTCGAGCTCGTTCACTCGCAACGCCTGTCGCTGCTGGAGATGCTGCGCCGCTTGACCGTGACGCCGGCCACCATCCTCAAGCTCCCGAGCGGGCGCATCGCCAAGGGCGCGGCAGCCGATCTGGTGATCTTCGATCCCGAGCGTGCGTGGAAGATCCGTGAGGTCGAGTTCCGTTCGAAGTCGAAGAATTCGCCATTCGATGGCCGGCCCGTGCAGGGACGCGTGCTGCGCACGCTGGTCAATGGCGAGTCGATCTTCCAGTTGGAGCGCTGAGCGATGCCCGCACCGATCAGCTGGGCCTATGCATGGCCCTATCTCGCAGCCGCGCTGGCCTTCGGCTATCTGCTCGGCGCGATCCCGTTCGGGCTGCTGCTGACGCGCTTCGCGGGGCTCGGCGATATCCGCAGCATCGGTTCGGGCAATATCGGCGCCACCAATGTCCTGCGGACCGGGCGCAAAGGGCTGGCGGCACTGACATTGCTGCTCGACGCCGCCAAGGGCTTCGCCGCAGTCTGGATCGCCGGGCGCTACGCGGGTCCCGACGGCGCGTTGATGGCCGGATATGGCGCCGTGCTCGGCCATCTGTTTCCGGTCTGGCTCGGCTTTCGCGGCGGCAAAGGCGTCGCGACCGGGCTTGGCGTGCTGTTGGCCTTGGATTGGCGCATCGGCCTGGCGAGCTGCGGCGTCTGGCTGCTGATCGCGGCGGTGCTGCGGATGTCGTCGGTCGCATCGCTGCTGTCCTTTGCCGCCGCCCCCGTTCTCGTTCTCTTTCTACCGCTGCTGTGGTCGCCGGGTGCGGAGGCGATCGGCGATCGCCAACTCGCGGTGTTCGCGGCGCTGCTTGCGGTCGCGATCTGGGCGAAGCACCACACGAATATCCGCCGGCTGCTCGCCGGGACCGAAGCCAAGATCGGCAAGAGCTGACGCGCAGGCGTGCCGGCCGTGCCGCCCTCCGATCCCAACCCAACGCGCATGCTCCCCCACGAACGCCTGGCGCGCATGCGGCTGGCACGCACGCCCTATGTCGGGCCGGTTGCCTTCGGTCAGTTGCTGCAGCGCTTCGGCAGCGCCACGGCGGCGATCGCCGCGCTGCCCGATCTCACGCGTCGTGGCGGTCGGTTCGTGCGGCCGAGTTCGGCAGCCATCATCGCGCGCGAGACCGAGGCGCTCGGCCGCGTCGACGGCACGATGCTGGTCTGGGGCGACGCGGGCTACCCGGCCGCACTCATGAGTCTGGCGGATGCGCCGCCGCTCCTGAGCGTACGGGGCGACCCGGCGCGCTTGTCCGAGCGCTGCGTCGCGATCGTCGGCGCGCGTAACGCCTCCGCCAACGGCCAGCGCTTCGCGACTGGGCTCGCGGCCGAGCTCAGCAGCGCCGGGCTGGTAGTCGTATCGGGCCTGGCGCGCGGCATCGACACGGCCGCCCATCGCGGTGCGACGCCCCGCTCCACCGTCGCCGTGGTCGCCGGTGGCGTCGATGTCGTCTACCCGGCGGAGAACCGCGACCTCTACGCCGAGATCTGCGCGGGCGGCGGGGCCGTGGTCAGCGAGATGCCGCTGGGGCTGGAACCTCGGGCGCCGCATTTTCCACGCCGCAATCGCATCATCTCCGGCCTCGCCCTGGCCATCGTGGTGGTCGAGGCTACACTACGTTCGGGATCACTGATCACGGCGCGCGCGGCGCTGGACCAGGGACGCGAAGTCCTCGCCGTACCGGGATTTCCGCTCGATCCCCGAGCCAGCGGGCCCAATGCCCTGATTCGCGATGGCGCCCAGCTCGTGACGTGTGCGGATGACGTTCTGGCCGCCCTGCCTGGCCTGGTCGCGCTGCCGCGCGACGTGGCGCGTGCGCCCTCAAATCCGGAATTTCCCTCTGCGGATCAGGTCGATGCCTCACGCGATCGGGTACTCAGCGGTTTGCGCTCGGAACCCACCGCGGTTGACGAACTGGTGCGACGGTGCAATGTCTCCGCGTCCATCCTCTTGACCGTGCTGCTTGAGCTTGAGCTCTCCGGACGGCTGCAACGACACCCTGGGAACCAGGTGAGTTTGGTTTTTTAACAGCCTGTTAACCAGATGAACTCACCTTCGGTTGGAACTTTTTCAAAGGTGCCATGAAGGTCGTTATCGTCGAGTCGCCCGCCAAGGCAAAGACCATCAACAAGTATCTCGGTGCCGGGTACACGGTGCTGGCGAGCTACGGCCATGTGCGCGATCTGCGCGACAAGGACGGCGCCGTCGAACCCGACAACGACTTCGCGATGCATTGGGAGGTCGGCGATCGGGCGCGTCGTCCGCTGGGCGAGATCACCCAGGCGCTGAAGGGCGCGGAAGCGTTGTTCCTGGCCACGGACCCCGATCGCGAAGGCGAGGCGATTTCCTGGCATCTGCGTCAAGTCCTGGACGAGCAGCGCAAACTCAAGGCGATCCCCGTCAAACGCGTGGTCTTCAACGAGATCACGAAAGCGGCCGTGCTGGAGGCGATGCGCAATCCGCGCGATCTCGATGGCGACATGGTCGATGCGTACATGGCGCGCCGCGCCCTCGACTATCTCGTCGGGTTCACCTTGTCGCCCGTGCTGTGGCGCAAGCTTCCGGGCAGCAAGTCCGCCGGCCGGGTCCAATCCGTCGCGTTGCGCCTGATCTGCGAGCGCGAAACCGAGATCGAGCGATTCAAGGCGCAGGAATACTGGACCGTCGATGTCGCCTTCACGGCACCCGGCGGCAATCCGTTCACGGCCCGGCTCACCGAACTCGACGGCAAGAAGCTCGAGAAATTCGATCTCGCGACCGAGGCGCAGGCGCTCGGCGCCGTCGCGACGATCTCCAGCGGCGATCCGTTCACCGTGGCGCGCGTCGACAAGAAGCGTGTCCGGCGCAATCCCCTGCCCCCGTTCACGACCTCGACGCTCCAGCAGGATGCCTCGCGCAAGCTCGGCTTCGGGGCGTCACGGATCATGCGCTTGGCGCAGCAACTCTACGAGGGCGTCGAGCTCGACGGCGAAACGGTCGGCCTCATCACCTACATGCGGACCGACAGCGTGACGATGTCGAAGGAAGCCGTGACGGCCGCGCGCAAGCTGATCGGCGAGCAATACGGCGACAAGTTTCTTCCCGACGCGCCGCGGGCCTGGAAGACCAAGGCGAAGAACGCGCAGGAAGCCCATGAAGCCATCCGCCCGACGGATCTCTTCCGGCGTCCCGAACACGTGGCGAAGCATCTCGATGCGGATCAGCTGCGACTTTATGAACTGATCTGGCGACGTACGGTCGCAAGCGAAATGGAATCGGCCGCGCTCGATCTCACCGCGGTCGATATCGCCGCCGCGCATGGCAAGGCCGTATTGCGCGCGACCGGCTCGATCGTCGTCTTCGAAGGATTCCTCGTGCTCTATCGCGAGGACCGTGACGACGCCAGCGAAGCAGAAGACGATGATTCGAGGCTGCTTCCTGCGTTGGCAGATGGCGATCGGCCGAACCGCGGCGACGCGAAGCACGAGCAGCATTTCACGCAGCCGCCGCCGCGCTACTCGGAGGCTAGCCTGGTCAAGAAGCTCGAGGAACTCGGCATCGGCCGGCCCTCGACCTATGCCTCGATCATGGAGGTGTTGCAGACCCGTGGCTATGTCACGCTCGAGAAGCGACGCTTCACGCCGGAGGATCGCGGCCGGCTCGTGACGGCTTTTCTCGAGCGCTACTTTCCCCGCTATGTCGGCTACGATTTCACCGCGAAGGTCGAAGCCGACCTCGATGACATTTCCGGCGGTCGCGTCAAATGGAAGGATGTGCTGCGCGATTTCTGGCTCGCCTTCTCGGCGGCGGTGGGCGAAACCAAGGAACTCAAGATCAGCGACGTCATCGATGCGCTGGATGCGGAGCTGGGGCCGCATTTCTTCCCGGAGCGCGCCGACGGTCGCGATCCTCGGCAATGCCCGACCTGCAGCGACGGGCGCATTTCGATCAAGCTCGGCAAGTTCGGCGCCTTCGTCGGCTGCTCACGCTATCCGGATTGCCGGTTCACCCGCCCGCTGGCGATCGACAAGGGCGATGGAACCGGCGATGGCTTCGAAGGCACCAAGACCATCGGTGTCGATCCGGTCAGCAGCGAAGTGGTGAGTCTGCGCAAGGGACCTTACGGCCTCTATCTGCAACTGGGCGAAGGCGCGGAAGGCATCAAGCCGAAACGCGTCTCGTTGCCCGCCGATCTTCAGGCCGACGCGGTCACGTTGGAGGTCGCCCTGCAGCTGCTGGCGCTGCCACGCGACATCGGCCTGCATCCAACCGATGGCAAGCAGGTTCAGGCCGGGCTCGGCCGCTTCGGTCCCTACATCAAGCACGGCGCGGATTACCGATCCCTCGCGGGCACCGAAGATCTGCTGACCGTGGGCATCAATCGCGCCGTCGATCTGCTGGCTCAGCCCAAGGGCGCGCGTCGCGGCGGCACGCCGGCGAAGCCGTTGCGCATGGTCGGCCCCCATCCGGCCGACAGCAAACCGATCGAAGCCGGTGTCGGGCGCTACGGCCCGTTCGTGAAATACGGCAAGACCTACGCGAACCTGCCCAAGGACGGCAGTCCGGAAACCGTCACGCTTGAAGACGCGATCCGGTTGATCGACGAGCGCTTGGCCAAAACCGGCGGCGGCAAGCCGCGCCGCGCAAAGGCATCGACATCGAAGAAGGCGGTGCCCAAAGCGGCCACCCCCAAGGCGTCGCCGGCGAAGTTGAAGGAGAAAGCCGCCTCGCCCGAAGCTGCGCCCGCCGTCGCTGCGACGTCGAAGAAGGCAGCGAAATCCAAGGCCGCGGTCAAGTCGCGCCCGCGCCCGAAGGCCAAGACGCCGGCCGACGAACCCGCCGGCTGAGCGTTGGCGCGAACCCGTTCCGTCGGCCTGCAGCCGCGCCAGCCCGTCAACCGCGATCAAATCCTCGCGCGACTGCGAGACGACCCGCAAGCCGACAAGCGCGCGCTCTACCGGTATTTCGGACTGAAAGGTGGCGAGCGTATCGCGCTCAAG
>JANNTF010000665.1:0-4545 GCA_031403455.1 Alphaproteobacteria bacterium
ATCAAGCGCATCGAGTTGTTCCCGATCCGGATGAAGCCGGTGAAGCCCGACTGGCATAGCAATCAAGCGACACATATTCCCGGCATGGCCACGGTCATCATCCGCATCACCACGGATTCCGGCATTCAAGGACTGGGCGAAGCCGCGACGGGCCCCGCGTATTTCAATCAGACGCTCGGTTCGATGCTCGACTGGCTGCGCAGCTACACGACGGCGCTCGATGGCGCAGATCCGCTCGACATCGCCAACGCCCACCGCATCATGGATCGCGTGTCCGGAGAATTCCCGACGGGATGCCAGCCCGCACGCGCGGGTATCGACCTCGCGCTCTACGACATTGCGGGCAAGGCCCAGGGGCGCCCGGTCTATGACGTGCTCGGCGGCGCCTATCAGACCGAATTCGACATGTTGACCAATCTCTACGAGCTGACACCGCAGGCCAAGGCCGCGGCAAGCAAGGAATTCGTGAAGAAGGGCTTCCGCGGGCTCAAGGTCAAGATCGGTGCGCGCACCAGGGAGAAAGGCGTCAACGTCGATTCGCTGGCGTGGGAAACCGCGAAGCTCATGGCGGCTCTCGAGGCGGTCCCCGATACCGTGCAGATCGACGCGGATCCCAATCAGAGCTGGCGCAGTCCGAAGATCGTCGTGACCGTGATGGAGAAGGTGCTGCGCCAGAAATTCTATTCCAACCTGTCCATCGAGCAGCCCATTCACCATCTCGATTTCGCCGGCCACCGTTTCATCCGCCAGGCGCTGAACATCCCCGTGATCCTCGACGAGGCCGTCGTGTCGCCGCAGGCCATGCTGCAGATCGTGAAGCAGGAAGCCGCCGACCGCATCGTGCTGAAGTTCAACCGCGTGGGAGGTTTGTTCCTCGCCAAGAAGATCGCGACGATCTGTGAAGCAGCTGCGATCGGCATCAGCCTCGACACGATGCCGTTCACGAAGCTCGGCGACACGGCGGCATGCCACTTGGCCGCGACCCTGCGCGATCCCTATCCGATCGACGCCGAAGGACATTTGTGGTTCGAGGACACGCCCTTCCGCGGCGGGCTGAAGATCCGGAACGGTCGCGCGAGCATCGGTTCAGCCCCGGGATTCGGGGTCGAACTGGACGAAGTCAAACTCAAGGCGATGACGATCAAGCCGGAGGATTGGCGGTAGCGACTACCCGCCGCGATAACCGAAAACCTTCGGCAGCCAGAGCGTGATCTCGGGCAGGTAGGCGACGAGGATGAGCGCCAGGACCATCGCGACGATGTAGGGACCGGTGGCGCGCACGATGACGCTCATCGGCAGGCGCGTGATGTCCTGGACGATGAACAGGCAGACGCCGACCGGCGGCGTCACGTTGCCGATCACCAGCGCGAAGACCAGCACGACGCCGAGATGGACGAGATCGAGGCCGAGCTGCGGCGCGATCGGCACCAGGATCGGGGCAACGATCAGGAGATTGGCCGACGCGGTCTCGAACAGCCCGAGGAACAGCAGCGTCAGCAGGATCAGCGCCATCAGCAGCCAACGCTCGCTGGTCAGCGACAGCAGCAGCTCTGCGACATAGTCGGGCGCCTTCTCGACCGTCAGCACCCAGGCGAAGCACGACACGGTCGCCAGGATGAACATGATCGACGCCGTGCCGCGCACGGAGCGCATCACGGCGTCGGTGAAGCCGGCCCAGGACAATTCGCGATAGGCTATGCCGAGCACGAGCGCGATGGCGACCGCGATCACGCCTGCCTCGGTCGGCGTGAAGATCCCGATCACCATGCCGCCGACGATGACGATCGGCGACGCGACGGCCGGCGCCGCGGCGACGAAACGCCGCCCGAGCGCGCCCCAGCCCGGGAACGGTGTCAGCGGACAGACTTCCCGACCAAGCAGGACTTGCAGGTAGATCGCGATCATCAAGGTGATCCCGAGCAGCACGCCAGGCATGAAGCCGGCGAGGAAGAGCCAGTCGATCCCGACTTCGGCGATCGCCCCGTAGAGCACCAGGCCGATGGACGGCGGAATGATCGGGCCGATCACCGAGGAGGTCGCGGAGATCGCGGCGGCGAAGGCCGGGCGATAGCCGGCGTCGACCATCGCCTTGATCTCGATGCGGCCGAGCCCAGCCGCATCGGCGGCCGCCGAGCCCGACATACCCGCGAAGATCATCGAGCCGACGACGTTGACATGGCCGAGTCCGCCGCGGATATGGCCGAACATCGCATGCGCGAAGTTGAAGATCCGATTGGTGACGCCGGTCGCGTTCATCAGCTCGCCCGCGAAGACGTAGAGCGGGATCGCCAGCAGGACGAATTTCAGGAATTGCTGCAGCATCATCTGCCCGGCGAGCACGAGCGAAACATCGCTCAGCGCCATGTAGACGAGGCTCGGCACGAGAAAGACGAAGCCGATCGGCAGCCCGACGAAAAGCAGGCCGATGAACAGCAGACAAAACAGCGTGAATTCCATGATGCCGCTCAACCGGTGGCGCGGACGCCGATGGTCGGTTCCGCCGGCGGATCGAAGAGTTGGCGGATCGACGACAGCGTCATCGACACCGCCATCCACAACAGCGGGACGCCATGCAGGCTGCGCGGCATGTCGAGGCCGGAGATCATCTTGCGATGCTGCAGTGGAATCAGCGTGAGCATGTGCCAGCCGACGATCGCGATGCTCGCGCCCATCAGGACGATCAGGCCGAACATCAACACGCGCCGGCCGCGCGGCGGCAACAGGAACGAAATCGCATCGACCGCGAGGTGCCCGCGCTCCTTGTAGACCGCACTCGAGCCCAGGAATGTCAACCAGACGAGCCCCAACACGCCGACCTCGTTGGTCCAGGCCAGCGGATCGTCGAGCATCGAGCGGAAGAACACGCCGATCGCGACGCAGGCCGTCGCGATGAGCAGTGCGAATGCGGATATCAGCAGCTCGAGTCGACCGAGCAGGCCGTCGACCGTGCGCAGCGCTGCGATCACCGTGCCAGTCCGCGGATCTCGGCTACCAGGCCGCTCGGCAACTTGCCTTCGACCTCGAACTGCTTGATCACGACTTCGACCTTCGCCGCCCAAGGCTTGGTGTCGATCTCGATGAACTGCACGCCCTCGGCCAGCATCTTGGCCTTCTGGTCCGTGAAGGACTCGAGGATCAGCTTGTAGTACCAGTCGCCGGCATCCCGCGCGGCCCCGGTCACGATCTCCTGCTGCTTGCCGGTCAGCTTGCGCCAGGATTTCTCCGCGATGAGCACGGTGTAGGGCGCGATCTGGTGCATGGTCAGCGTGATGAAGGGCGCGGCCTGGAAGAATTTCTGCGGATAGACGCCGGATAGCGGCGCCTCCATGCCCTGCACGGTGCCGGTCTTCAGCGCCAGGAAGGCCTCGCTGAACGCGATCACCGTCGGCTTGGCACCGAGCGCGCCCCAGGTCCGGAGATAGGTGTCGAGATCCGGCATGCGCAGCTTCATGTCTTTGAGATCTTCGACATTGCGCACCGGCCTGGTCGTCAGCAGCACGCGCGGCAGCCGGTACCAGTTATCCGCGAGCATGCGCACGCTATGCTTCTCCGGCATCTCGCGCAGCCAGCGTTTGTAGGTTTCGGTCTGCTGGAAACGCTGCACGTGCTCGACACCGCCGAACATGAAGGGGATCGACAGCGCGTTCCAGCCCTTGTCGAGATGCTGATACCAATCGGCGACGTTGGAGAGCATGTCCTGCGTCCCGAGCTGGAGATTCTCGAGCTGCGCCACCGAGCCGCCAAGCTTGTCGGAGTCGAAGACGTCGACCTTGAGATCGCCGCCGCTGCGTTCGGCGGCCAGCCGCGCCATTTCCTGCAACGCTTTCGTCTCCGACGACAACGGCGCGGTGCCGACACCGAGACGCAGCGTGGTCGCCGCAGCGGCGGGCAGGAGCGGCAGGGCGGCGGCGATCATCGCGCCGGTGATGACGCCGCGGCGAGCGAGCTCAGTCATGATTTCCTCCGGTTTTCTTCTGCCCGGCGATTATGGCCTGCGGGTCCGGAGCGTCAACGCGGCAATGCGCGCCGCTGACTGCTCGCTGCCACGCCCTTCGTCCTTGCCGCCCCAACGCGCGCGCAGCAGATGCCGTCGACTGGATCATGCTGATGGCGGCCGGATCCCTGTCGTTGCTGCCGGGGCTCGTGCTGTTCCTCGTCAGCGGCATGACCCAGGGCGCTGTCACGAGCTGAGCGGCTCGGGCCTTCCCGGCGCCGAACTCAACCCCCCTTGACGCCGCCCGCGGTCAAGCCCCCGACGATTTCCTTCTGGATGAACAGCGTCAGGATCAGCACGGGCGCCGTCACCAGCAGGGCGGCGGCGGCGAGCGGTCCCCATGAAATCTGCTCGAAGGTCAGCGAATTATAGACCGCCGAGGGCAGGGTGCGGCTTGCCTTGCCGCCCAGCACCACCGAGAACACAAAATTGTTCCAGTTGAAGATGAAGGCGAGGATGGCGCCCACCAACATGCCCGGCCGCGCCAGCGGCACGGCGATGAAGCGGAAGCTCTGCCACATTGTCGCGCCATCGACATAGGCAGCGTCTTC
>JANNTF010000666.1:0-14615 GCA_031403455.1 Alphaproteobacteria bacterium
GCCCGACTGGAAGCGCCGCACGGGAGTCTCGCGATCGACGGTCTCGCCGGTGAGCCGCAGATAGGGGATCTTTTCGCGCCCGAGCTCCTCCTCGATCAGCGCGAGCATGCTCGTGAATTGCGAGAACAGCAGGATGCGTCGGCCTTCCGCGAGCATCTCCGGAATCATCTCCATCAGGCGCGTGAGCTTGGCCGACCCGGCGGGCTTGCCGCCACGCGCCTCGAGCTTCAGCAGCCGCGGGTCGCAGCAGGCCTGGCGCAATTTGAGCAAGGCCTCGAGAATCACGATGTGGCTGCGCGCCAGTCCGCGCGTCGCGATCTCCGCCTGGACTCGGCCATAGGCCGCCAGACGCACGCTCTCATAGACGTCGCGCTGACGCGGCTCGAGTTCGAGATGCTCGACGATCTCGGTCTTGGGTGGCAGGTCGCGCTCGACCTCGCCTTTGGTCCGGCGCAGCAGGAACGGGCGCAAGCGCTGCACCAGCGAGTCGCGCCGCGTATCGTCGCCGTGCTTCTCGATCGGATTGCGGAAGATCCGGGTGAATTGCTGGCGCTCGCCGAGCAGGCCCGGGTTCAGGAAATGCATCAACGACCACAGCTCGCCGAGATGATTCTCGAGCGGCGTGCCGGTGAGGCAGAGCCGGTGACGCGCACGCAAGGTCTGCGCGACCTGCGTCACCTGCGAGGCGGGGTTCTTGATCGCCTGCGCCTCGTCGAGGATGACCAGATGGAATTCCTGTTCCGCCAGGAGTTCGCGGTCGCGCACGACGAGCGCATAGCTGGTCAAGACGAGATCATAGTCGCCGAGCGCGGCGCCCTGCTGCAGGCGGTCGGGTCCGTGCCAGGTCAACACGCGCAGGCTGGGCGCGAAACGCTCCGTCTCGAGCCGCCAATTCACGATCACGCTGGTCGGCGCGACGATCAGGCTCGGCCGGTCCATCCGACCGCTCTCCTTCTCGACCAGCAGATGGGCGAGAGTCTGAACCGTCTTTCCCAGCCCCATGTCGTCGGCGAGGATGCCGTTGAGCTCGAAATTGCTCAGAAACTGCAGCCACGCCAGGCCATCGCGCTGATAGACGCGCAGCTCGCCCTGGAGACCGGCGGGCGGCGGCACGGGTGCGATGCTGGTAAAGCTCGCCAGCCGTCGGCCGACATCGCGCAAGCGTTCGCCGCCGAGCCACCGCAAGGCCGCGGCCTTGGCGGTGGCTGCCTCCAGGATCGCCAGCTCCGCCGCGCGCATGGGTGAGAGACGAAAGGTGCCGCTGGCCGACAACCCGTCGGTGCGGAAGAGTTCGACGAGCGCCGCGAGCATCGGCTTGAGCCGCCCGAGCGGCAGCGGCAAGAGGCGCCGCGCATCCAGCCGCACGAAGATCTTGTCGTCGTCGCTGCCCAAGGCGGCGAGCGCGGCCGTGATGCCGCGCGTCGCGGCGGTGTCCGCGAAACGCCGCAGCACCGGCAGCAAGGCGGGCAGCAGGTTCACCCGCGCGCCGTCGATGACGACACCCAGATCGAACTCGAACCAGTCGACATTCTTGCCTTCGCTGAGCTGGGCTGACCAATCGCCCTGCGCTTCGACGATCTCGAACGGCCAGTCGCCGGCCCGCTCGATGCGCCACCCCGCCGCTTCCAACAGCGGAATCTCGTCGGTGAGAAAGCGCGTCGTCTCGGCGATCGTCCCGAGTCGCGCCAGCACGTCCGAGGCATCGGGCTGGATTTCGAACGCGCCGGCGAGCTTGCGCATCGACTCGAAGCGCAGATGCTGAAGGCGGATTCGCGCCGCATCCTCGCTGCGCGTGTGCCGTTCGATGATCACGGGCTTGCCGTCTCGCAGACGCATGGTCGTCGCACCTGGCTCCTTCGCCAGGACGCGCACGCCGTCGTAGTCGAAGGCGAGCTCGGCGGTCAGCGCGACCGCGGGCTCGCCGCGTCCGCTCGTGCTCGCGATGGGCGCGGCGAGCGGCGTCAGCTCGACGCCGGAAAGCTTGAGCAGGATTCCAGGCTTGCCGGCAACACGCGTCGGCGGCGCGAGCGTGACCGGCCGCAGCGCCGGCCGTCCGGGGAAACGCCGGGTGAGCTCGCGACGCAAGTCTTCGACCGCGTCGGGCGGCACGGGCGGCGCGTCGGCGAGGGCGCCGGCAACCACCGCGGGCAAGCCGAGATCGAGCGGGCCGCACAGACCCGTCCCTGGATCGAGATACCAGGGCGGCGCGAGCGGCAGCACCGTGCCGTCGGGCGTCCCCGCGACATCGAGCAGCTGCGCGCCGGTCTCGTCGAGACGCCATTTGACCTCGGCTTTGCGCGCAGGCCCAAGCCGCAGCACCGGCTGCGTCGCGTTTTGCCAATGCGCACGGCCCGTGGCCACGATCACCTCGAGCAGCGCCGCGCCATCGATGCCACTCAGCTCGATTGGCGCACTGGCGAATTGGAGGTCGGTTGCCTCGAGACGCGCGAGGTCACGCAGGATCCGTCGATCGCTCGCGCGCAGAAAGGCCGCGGGCATGGCCTGGAGCGCATTGCTGACCGTGTAACGCTTGGCGCTCTTGTTCAGATACGCGCCGTCCTTCGATAGCCGCAGCGAGATCGGCTCCACGGTGACACGGCCGCGCCGCGGCCGCGTGCCGAGGGAGATGACGTAGATCAGACGCTGACGAATGTCGCTCGGGTAATCCTCGCCGCCCGCCTTGGTCGCCGCGTCGATGCGATGCAGCCAGTTGACCAGCGCCGGCGTGATGGCCGCATGCTGAGGCGTGGCGACGACCGGGGTCGTCTTCTCGCTGCGCGCATGGATCAGCAGCGCGGCGACATGCTTGCAGTTGGTCTCGGCCGGACACGAGCACGAACCGTTGATCCGCAACCCGATCGCCGATTTGTCGGTCTCGACCCGCACCAGATAGGGCGTCGGTTGGGAACCGCGGACGCGGCCGCTGATCACCGCGCCGTCGTCGCTCACATAGTCGACCACGGCGCGCCCGGCACGGTTGTAGTTCCAGCCGCGTTCGAAGACGAGTGAGCCGAGTGCCGCGCGGATCTCGCGCCAATTGACGATTGAGCTCACTCGGTTGTTAAGCCGCCTGGTCGATTTTCGGACGCGTCGCCAATGCCCGCTTCATGATCGCCTCGACCTCGGTGCGTGCGGCGCCGTCCAGCGCGAGGCGCGGCGCGCGCGTGCGCTCCGAACCGCGGCCCATGATCTGCTCGCAGAGCTTGATGCACTGCACGAGGTCGGGACGCGCGTCGAGATGCAGGATGGGCATGAACCAGCGATAGAGCTCCATCGCTTCCTGCCATTTGCCGGCGCGCGCGAGCTTGAACAGGCGGTTGCCCTCGCGCGGAAACACGTTGGACATGCCCGAGACCCAGCCGACGCAGCCGAGCAGCACGCTCTCGACGATCACGTCGTCGAGGCCGCAGAACAGGACGAAGCGATCGCCCACGGCGTTCTGCAGGTCGACATAGCGGCTGGTGAAGCCGGCCGATTCCTTGACGCAGACGATGGTCTCGCAATCGGCGAGCGCGGCGATCATGTCGGGGGTGACGTCCGTCTTGTAGATCGGCGGGTTGTTGTAGACCATGATCGGCAGGCTGGAGGCCTTGGCCACGCCGCGGAAATGCGCCAGCGTCTCGTGCGGTTTGGCCGAGTAGACCATCGCCGGCATCACCATCAGGCCATCGACGCCGATCCGCTCGCAGTCACGCGCGAGCTCGGCGGCGAGACCGGTCGTGAATTCGGCGACGCCCGCCACGACGGGCACGCGCTTCTTCGCGGCGCCGACAGCGGCTTCGAGAACGGCGCGCTTTTCCTGCGCGGTGAGCGATGTGCCCTCACCAACCGTGCCGCAGATGATCAAGCCGTCGACACCGTCGCGGATCAGCGCGTCGATGACGCGTTTCGTGGCGTCGATATCGACACGGAATTGCGCGTCGAACTGGGTCGTGACCGCAGGAAATACACCTTCCCAACGCATCGGGTCCTCCATGGATCTCGGCGAAGCCAAACTACAGGGGCCGCGAGATAGCAGCGCGCGGCGGCTTGCGCCACCGCCGCGTCACTCGGAGGTGGTTTTCAGGCGCGGGTCAGACGCCGGCGCTGCGTCGCCAGGGTGGCCAGGCCGGCGCCAAACAGCAGCAGCGTGGCCGGTGCGGGAATGCTCGGATCGTTGTCGGCGCCGCCGGGGCCTTCTTGGCCGGGCGGGAAGAGCAGGTTCTGGTTGGTCGGATGGAACAGCCCGCCGATGACGAGGCTTGGCTCGTCCGCGCCATAGGCCGCGGTCAGGTAGTTGGCGGCCAGGGCGCGCACGTTCACGTTGACGGCGTCCTGGGCCAATTCCTGGACCCGAAACTCGCCGCTGGTCAGGCCATCGAGCGCCGCATCCCCATCGATGACGATGTCCCAGATGGCAACCTGAAACGCCGCCGACTGCTCGCCCGAGGTGAGCGACGTCGCGAAGCCCGTGGACCACAGCCGCGAGATGGCGCTGGTCTGGATCAAGCTCAGCCGGTCCGCGGGCGCGAGGAGCAGCGAATTGAGCGCCGACGACTCATACTGGACCGGTCCGTTGTTGAGCCGGATGAACTGCGTCAATTCGAAGCAATAGGTGAGAAAGGAGCGCCACGGATCGTTGACCGGATCGCCGGAATTGCTCTGCAGGGAAAAGGCGCCGGCACGGAAGGTCTGGAAACTCGCCCCGCTCGTGCTGCTGACCGCGATCGGCGTGCCGAAACCCGGCTCGAACAATCCGCCATTGAGAACCGGATCCAGGCGCACCCAGATCGGCGCCGCCTCGACGCCGGCGCTCATCAATCCAACGAGCGTGACGGCGGTTGCACTGAGAAGGCGCTGGATCGACTTGGTCATGGGATGCTCCGGAGACGGGAAATCAGGTGACTCCGCGTATACACGTACAGAGTGTGTCGGGGTACCGAAATTTGTCACACGGATGGCTTAGGCAGCGGCCAGCTGATCGCCGTCGCGTCGACGCAGGTCAGCGATCGGCCGCCGCGATCTGGCGAAAGAAATCCGCGGCGAGCGCAGCCAAACGAATGCTCTCACTGGCGTGGAAATACATCATGTGACCGCCATCGGTGAGCGCGAGCGCCAGATTGGCGCGCAAGCTCGTCGGCAGGTTCAGCTGCTGGGCGATATACGACGACACGAAATACGGCGTCACCAGATCGAAGCGCCCATGCACGATCAGCACGCGCAGCGCGGGATTGGCCACCATGCCGGCGCGCAGCTGCGCGACCGATCCATTGCCGGGCTGCCAGTCCCAGCGTCGGTTGGCGTCACCGTTGAGCAGCACATAGCTCGCGGTGCGCTCGACCTTCAGCGTCTCGCGCAGCTGGATATTGACCGCCGCGGCCAGCGCCGCGCCGAACAGCGTCGACGACGGATCCGCGTCTTCGGCCTGGCCTGCGCCAGGATCGGGATCGGGCAGCGTCACCGCCGCGTCGTAGCGACCGAGCACGCGGCCAGGCAGACCTTCCTTCACGAAGACTTCGCGCGAGATGCGCCCCGCGTGGCGACGCACGATCTCGGGCGACAGGCCGGTGATCTCGGCGACGCGCAGCATGATCGCTTCCTGGCGCAACGGATCGGCCGCATGCCCCAGCGCCATCGTCGAGAGATAGGCGGTGAGCGCGAAGTTCTCGACCTCGCCCAGGAATGCATCGCGTGCCGCGATGCTGCGGCCAATGCCGGGCAGACGGTCATGATGCCACGCGGTCGCCGCGAAACTCGGCAGCCGCAGCGCGGCGTTCAATGGCAAAAGCCGGTCGTCGCCACGCGTCAGCGCGGCTTCGAGATAGGGCGAGATCATGATCACCCCCGCCAAGGGCACGGCGAATTGCTGCGGCAGGGACGACGCGAGGCGCGCGGCGCGAAACCCGCCATAGCTCTCGCCGGCGATGACGATGGGCGATGACCAGCGACCATTCCTGTTGAGCCATTGCCGGATGAAGCGGGCCGTCCATGCGACATCCTGCGTGACGCCCCAGAACTCGCTGGTCGCGACCGGTTTGCCGTCGACCAGCGCGGGCGTGCTCCAGCCTGTCCCGACGGGATCGAAGAAAACGAGATCGGTGAAGGCCAGCCAGCTCTGTGCATTGTCGCCGACCCTCGGCGGCAGCGTGGGCACGGACCCGTCGTCGGGCGTGATCAGTCGCCGCGGCCCGATCCCGCCCATGTGCAGATAGGCCGACGACGCCCCCGGGCCGCCGTTGAACACGAACGTGACGGGCCGCTTGCCAGGCTCGACGCCGTCGCGCGTGTAGGCGATCGACCAGATATTGGCCTTGGTGACGCCGTCGACATCGCCAAGCCCGGTCATCGTGACGCGCGCCGAGTAGTCGAAGCTCTCGGCGCCGGCACTCATCCGGTGGCGCGTGGGCTCCGTGCGTCGAGCGGCGCCGTCGCCGCCGGGCGGCGTCTGCGCCCAGCCGCTCGTCGCGCTTGCGCAAGCCAGTACGACCCAAACCAGACCCCAGCGCCGCATGACGACCTCCTCGTGACCCGGCGCCAGACTACCCCGATCCGCGCCGGGCGGCGCACGCCGACGGGCTTGTGATGTGGGCACCGGTCCGCCATGGTCATCGCACGATGATCTGCCCGTCAGGCCGGGCCCAAACTCGTACAAGCTGGAGGAACACGCATGGCCGACATCCACATCCATCCGTCCGTCGATCACGGCGTCAAGCCGGGCGATTCCAAACTTGCCGGTGGAAGCCTCCACTGCAAATGCGCCAGCGACCGCGTCGAGGTCACGATCAAGGGCAACTCGGCGCACAACCATGTCTGCGGCTGCACGAAATGCTGGAAGCCCGCCGGCGCGCTGTTCTCGATGGTCGCCGTCGTCGGGCGCGACAATCTCCAGGTCACGGCCAATGCCGCGAAGCTCGACATCGTGGACAAATCGGCCACGATCCAGCGTCACGCCTGCAAATCCTGCGGCACGCACATGTACGGCCGTATCGAGAACAAGGCGCATCCGCTGTTCGGCTTCGACTTCATCCACACGGAATTGTCGGATCAGAAGGGCTGGAGCGCGCCGGAGTTCGCGGCGTTCGTCTCGTCCATCATCGAATCCGGCGCGCCGCCAGCGAACATGCCGGCGGTACGCGCCCGACTGAAGACGTTGGGGCTCGAGCCCTACGATTGCTTGTCGCCGCCGCTGATGGATCTGCTCGCCACCCATGCCGCCAAGAGCAAAGGCGTGCGGGTGGCCTGAGCGACCGCATGCGGATCACGGCTGTCGATACGGTCCAGGTCGAGGCCTGGCCGCATCTCATCTGGGTCCGCGTGCACACCGATGCCGGGCTGATCGGTCTCGGCGAGACGAGCTATCACACGGACGCCGTCGCCGGGTATGTCCACCAGGTGGCGGCGCCGTACCTGATCGGTCGCGATCCGACGCGCATCGATCTGCACAGCCGGACGCTGCTCAAAAGCCTGATGGCGCTCGTCGCCTATCAAGGCTCCGGCGCCGAAGTGCGGGCGATCGCGGCGCTCGACATCGCGCTCTGGGACATTCTCGGCCAGATCGCCGGCTTGCCGATCCACACGCTGCTTGGCGGCCTGTCGCGCGACACGATACGGATCTACAACACCTGCAACGCCTACCGGCCAGGCTGGAAGCGCCGCCCCGGCGATCCTGGCGCGGGATACTGGCGGCTCCTGCCCGCCGGAAAACCCGAGGGTCCCTACGAGGATCTCGAGGGCTTCATCAATCGCGCCGACGAACTCGCCGAGAGTCTGCTCGCCGAGGGCATCAGCGCGATGAAGATCTATCCGTTCAACGCGGCGGCCGAAGCCAGTGGCGGCCTGCACATCTCGGCCGCCGATCTCAAGCTCGCGCTCGAGCCGTTGCGGCGCGTACGCACGAAGATCGGGGATCGCATCGACATCATGGTGGATTTCCACTCGCTGTGGAATCTGCCGCAGGCCAAGCGCATCGCCCGCGCCCTCGAGGAGTTCGAGCCTTACTGGCTCGAGGATCCGGTGAAGATGGACAATATCGACGTGCTCGCCGATTACGCGGGCGCGACGCGGCTCACCGTCTGCGGCAGCGAGACGCTGGGAACGCGCGCCGAGTTCCGCGCGGTGATCGAACGGCGCGCCGTGGGCGTCGTGATGTTCGATGTCGGCTGGGTCGGCGGCATCTCGGAGGCGCGCAAGATCGCGGCGATGGCCGAGACGCACCATCTGCCGGTCGCGCCGCATGACGCGACCGGACCCGTGACGCTGATCGCCGGCAATCACGTGGTGATGAACGCGCCCAACGGCCTGGTGCAGGAAATCGTGCGCTCCTACTACGCGAGCTGGTATCGCGACATCGTCACCGAGCTGCCGCGCATCGAGCACGGCATGATGCATCCGCTGACCAAACCCGGACTTGGCACGCAGCTGCAGGACCACTTGCTGCGCCGTCCGGACACGCGGCTGCGCACCACCGCGATCGGCGCGTGAGACGACGGCGCCGTACTTCCCGGAAATAGCGGCGCCGGGGTACACCGTGCCATGGGCATGGACAGACCGCAGCGCGCGTTTGCGCCGTTCGACAGCGATGCCGGCGTGATGGCGGTCGTCGACGGCTTCAACGCCCACACCTTGGCGCACGCCGACTGGAATCATCAGGCGCATCTCGCGGTCGGGCTCTGGCATGTGCGCCGGCACGGCGAGACCGCCGCCAGGGCGCTGCTGCGCGACGGCATCCGTCGCTTCAACACGGCGGTGGGCACGCCCAATAGCGACACGCGCGGCTATCATGAAACCGTGACGCTCTTCTATGTCTGGGCGGCGGCGCGCTATCTCGAGCGCGCGGACACGGATTCATTGTGCGGCCTCGTGAACGGCTTCGTCGGCGATCGCCTCGGGTCGAAAGCCGTGATCTTCGAGTTCTGGAGCCGCGAACGCTTGCTGTCGGTCGAGGCGCGGCGCGACTGGATCGCGCCCGACTTGATGCCATTGTCGACGGTGGCGCCGCGGCCGCCAGGTTGACAGAGCCGACTCGATCGCGAAGTGTCTCGATCACCGGACCCGATCAGGAGGCTTTCGCCGTGACACGCATCGCATCGCCGTCGACGCGCCGTCGTTTCGTGAATCGCACCGCCTTCGCAGCTTCAGGCCTGCTCGGCGGTCCCTTCGTCATGTCGGCGCGCGCCGCCGATCAGCTGGTCGTCAACGCCTATGGCGGCGAGTTCCAGGACATCTTCCTCAAGACGACGGTCGCGCCGTTCGAGAAGAAATTCGGCGTGAAGGTCGTCTACGACGACGCCGGCTCCGCGGTCGAGGATTACGCGAAGATCCGCGCCTCGCGCGGCAGCCCCGGCTTCGACGTCGCCGCCGAGCTGACGCCGCCGGAGATCATCCTCGGCGGCAAGGAGAAGCTGCTCGAGCCGCTGACCGAGCGCGAAGTGCCGAACCTCAAGCATGTCTGGAAGAAGAGCGCGGAGATCATTCCCGCCTTCGGCATCGTGCACACCTACCAATACACGGCGCTGATCTGGAACAAGAAGCAGATCGAGAAGCCGGAATCCTGGGCGGATTACTGGGCCCCGGGCGGCCGCTACGGCGAGAAGATCCGCGGTCACGTGATGAACTTCAATCCCGGCAATCTGCTGTCGATCTATGCGCTGATCATGGCGGCGAAGCTGCGCGGCGGCGGGATCGACAAGATGGACGGCGCCTGGGACATGCTGAAAGAGCAGAAGCC
This sequence comes from Alphaproteobacteria bacterium, assembly GCA_031403455.1. GTDB lineage: Bacteria > Pseudomonadota > Alphaproteobacteria > CACIAM-22H2 > CACIAM-22H2 > CAIOSQ01. The sequence goes on from JANNTF010000666.1 coordinate 9,707, forward strand.
ATGGGTCGGCGCCGTGGTGATGGCCTCGGCCGCGGCGGCGCCCTATTTCGAGAACGAGCAGACCTGGATCGCGCCGTTCTGGAGCGCGCGCGCGGCCTATTACCAGGCGCAGAATTATCCGATCGGCGTCACGATTCCCAGGGAAGGCACGATCGGCCTCGGCAATTGCGCGGCCGTGCCGGTGGGCGCGAGCAACAAGAAGCTCGCCTTCGAATTCCTCAACTGGCGCCTCGATCAGGAGGTGCAGTTCAATTTCCACAACGCGTATTACTCGAGCCCGGGCCGGCCGGACATCACGGGCTGGTCGGATTCCTTCAAGGCCGCGCAGATCACCACCGAGCAGCAGATGGCCGCCATCGATTTCCCGGACAGCGAGATCATCGGACAAAAGCGGCGCGACTGGACGCGGCGCTGGCAGGAGATCATGGGGGCGTAGACGCGCCATCCATGAGGATTCGAATGCGCGCGTGCTCGTGAGCACTCCACGCCGGTCCTGGACGCCGTATCTCCTCGTCGCGGCGCCGGCCGGTTTCCTGCTGTTCTTCTTCATCCTGCCCTCGGCATCGCTGCTCTCGGCAAGCCTGATGGAGTATGACGGCAGCCTGCCGACCGGCGTGTGGACGACCGAGAATTTCGAGCTGCTGCTGACGCGACCGCTCTACATCAACGCGATTCTCCGCACTTTCGTCATCGGCGGCGCGGTCGGTCTGCTGGTCGTGATCCTGTCCTATCCGCTCGCGTATTTTCTCGTTCGCACGACCAGCGCATGGCGCAATCTGCTCATCGCCGTCTCGCTCGCGCCGCTGCTGGCCAGCGTCATCGTACGCACGTATGGCTGGTGGGTGATTCTCAACCGCGAGGGAGCGGTCAATGCGGTGCTGCAATCGCTGGGCGTGATCGACAAGCCGCTGATCATGCTGCCCTCCACCCTCGCGATCGTCATCGGGCTCACGCATGCGCTGCTGCCCTATGGCGTGCTGACGATCATGGCGTCGCTCAACGGCTTGAACCCGAATCTCGAACGCGCGGCGATGAGCCTTGGGGCAAGCCGCACGCGGACCTTCCTCGCCGTGACCTTGCCGCTGACGGCGCCGGGCATCGTCGGCGGCTTCCTCCTCGCGTTCGCGATCGCGATCAGCGCCTACGCGACGCCGGCGATTCTCGGCGGCCCGTCGACGGAAGTGATGGCGACGATGATCCGCAATTTCATGGTCTCGACGCTCGATTGGGGCCCGGGCGCCGCGATGGGCGCGATCCTGATCGCGAGCGCCGTCGCGCTGTTGCTGCTCACGTCCTGGATCGGCGATCGCAAGAGGGCCGCATGAGCGCCGGTCGCCTCCAGCCCTGGACGCTGCTGGTCGCGTGCGTCGTGGCGATCTACGGCTTCATCCTCGGGCCGATCGCGATCACCACGGCGGTATCGTTCAATGCGACCAACCGGTCCTTCTTCCCGCCGCGCGGCTTTTCGCTGAAATGGTGGGGCGAGGCCTTCGCGCCGCAATGGCTGCAGCCGCTGCAATTCAGCCTCGAGCTCGCCGGGCTGACGGCCGTGATCGCCACGATCGTCGGCATTCCCCTCGCCTTCGCCTTCGCGCGCCATGAATTTCCCGGCAAGGGCCTGATCCGCGCGATCACGCTCGGGCCGTTGATCCTGCCGACGCTGGTGACCGGCATCGCGCTGCTGCAATTCCTGACCACGATCGGGCTTGGACGATGGATGGGGTACTGGGCCTTGCTAATCGGCCATGTCGTCATCTGCCTGCCGTTCAGCGTGCGCACGATCGCGATCAGTCTGCAGGCGATGCCCGGCAGCGTGGAGTCGGCCGCGGCGAGTCTCGGCGCGAGTCCGCTGCGTGTGCTGCGACACGTCACGCTGCCGCTGATCACGCCGGGCGTCTTCGCGGGCATGAGCTTCGCGTTCATTCACAGCTTCACCGACATCAACCTGTCGCTGTTCGTCGCCAAGCCGGGGCAGCGGCCGATCACGGTCGCCATCCTGTCCTTCCTCGATTTCGGTTTCGCGCCGACCCTGGCGGCGCTGTCGATCATCTCGCTGCTGATTCCGCTACTGCTCGTCGCGCTGCTCGGCCGCTTCATCGGCATCGGCAATTTCCTCTATCAGGAGCAGGCGCGTGGCTGAGGCGGCACTTCGACTGAGCGCGCTCGTGAAGCGTTTCGGCGCGCACGCGGCGGTCGATGGCATCGATCTCGACGTCGCGCCCGGCGAGTTCGTCACATTGCTGGGGCCCAGCGGTTGCGGCAAGACCACGACGCTCAACCTCGTCGCGGGATTCCTGGCCGCCGATTCCGGACACATCACCCTGGCCGGACGGCATGTCGAGGAGCTGCCGCCGTTCAAGCGCGATCTCGGCATGGTGTTCCAGGATTACGCGCTGTTCCCGCATTTGAGCGTCGCCGACAACGTGGCCTTCGGCTTGAAGATGCGCGGCGTCGCGGCCGCCGAGAGCGCGACACGCGTGCGCGAAGCCTTGGCGCTCGTGAAGCTCGACGGGCTCGAGCAGCGCAGGCCGCTGCAGCTCTCCGGCGGCCAGCGCCAGCGCGTGGCGCTCGCGCGCGCGCTGGTGATCCGCCCGGCGATGCTGCTGCTCGACGAACCGCTGTCCAATCTCGATCTCAAGCTGCGCGAGGAGATGCGCATCGAGATCTCGGCGTTGCAGCGCCGCCTGAAGATCGCGACGGTGTTCGTGACGCATGACCAGAGCGAGGCGCTGACGATGTCCGATCGCATCGCGGTGATGCGCAGCGGCCGCATCGAGCAGCTCGGCCGCCCGGCAGAGATTTACGAACGCCCGGCGACGCGCTTCGTCGCGGGGTTCATCGGCAGCATCAACATGATCGCGGCGCGCGTCGTCGGCGTGCCCGACGGCCGCGGCTTCGCGAGACTGGAAACTGGGGCCGGACCCGCGCATGTGCAGCTTCCCTCCGGCACGCCGCAGGGAGCGCAGGTCACGCTGACGGTGCGGCCGGAGCGCCTGAAGCTCGGGCCCGCGCCGCACGAGGCCAATCTCTGGCCCGCAACGATCGAGCGTGTGATCTATCTCGGCGCGCGGCTCGAGCTTCGCCTTCGCCTCATCGATGGGTCGCCTGTGCTGGCCGAGGCGGCCAATGACGGCGCGACGCGCTGGACCGAAGGCCAGGCCACGCAACTCTGGTTTCAACCGGCCGATGCCTGGGTGATCGCGGAGGCCGCTTCGTGAGGCGCCGGCCCGTATCGGGGAAGGAACGATGATGGACACAGGCATGACGGCTCAGCGTTTTCAGGTGAACCCCAGCGGCGGCGCGCTCGGCGCCGACGTCCTGGGCTTCCCGTTCAAGGATTTCACGCCGGCCGAGTTCGCGGCGATGCGCGCGGCCTGGGCGCGGCATCAGGTCCTGCGATTTCGCGGCATCGACATCACGGACGAGGATCAGATCCGCTTCTCGGGCCAGCTCGGCGAGTTCGTCATTCATCCGCGCCAGATGCAGCAGGGCAGCCATGGCGCGCATCGCGAGATCCTGGTTGTGAGCAATCTCAAGAAGTCGGATGGCACGCCGGCCGGCGATCTCGGTGATGGCGAGGTCAACTGGCATACCGATACCTGGTTCGTGACCAAGCCGCCCTCGGCCTCGATCCTACGCGCGCTGCAGCTCCCCCCGCACGGCGGCAACACGTATTTCCTGAACATGTACAGCGCCTACGAAACGCTGCCCGACGCGCTCAGGCGGGCGATCGATGGTCGCTACATCCATCATCAGAAGGTCATCGATGGGCGCGGCGATGTCCGTCTGAACATGATCCGTCCGGCCACCGACGATGTGCGCTCATGGCCCGGCGTGCCGCATCCGATTGTCCGCACCCATCCTGAAAGCGGGCGCCAGGCGCTCTATCTCGGCGGCAGGCGCCACGCTTGGATCATCGGTATGGAGCCCGCCGAGAGCGCGACGCTGCTCGACGCGTTATGGGCGCATGTCATTCAGGAGCGTTTCGTCTGGGCGCAGGAATGGCGGCCAGGCGACATGGTGATGTGGGACAATCGCTGCGTGATGCATCGCCGCGATGCGTTCGATCCGGCCACGACAAGGCTGATGCACCGCACCGCCATCGAGGGCGAGCGCCCGGTGTGAGCAGCGGGCGCTACTCGCCCGTCGCCGCGTTCACATCGCGGATCCGCCGGCGCGACCTGACTCCGGCGTCACGATCATACGCGGCCAGCAGATGGTCGCGCGCATCCCTGGGCAGCAAGGACCACAGCGGCTGCTCGACCGCACCGGCGAGGGCGACCGCCTGCGCCAACGACTCCGCGAGCGCCATCCGGATCGCCGGCGCCTGCGCCGACGCGACGGTCCGGCGACAGCCCGATGCGCCGCAACCGCAGGCCATGGTTTCCCCGGGCAACATGCCGAGATCGGCATAGTCGTTGGTGAGTTGATCGCCGACAGCGATGTCCACCACCGCGATCTCGTGGCCGAAGGCGGCCGTGACGCAATTGGGGGCGCAGGAGTGATTGACGAAACGCGCGAGATCCCAGGCCAGCACGTAAAATCCATCCCGGTCGAGCCAGAGATGGCGCTCCGCATCGAGCGCCAGAGCCGCCGGCAGTGCCGCGATCTCGGCCTGAGTCAGCACGCGGTCGAGCGGATCGAGGGCCCAGACGATGGTGCCGCGCGCGATGGGCGCGGTCGCGAACACGCCGTAGCCGATCACCGGGTCGACGAGGCGGAGTTCCGTGGCGGGATGGATCATGGGATTTGCGCCCGCGCCATGGCGCAATAGGTGCGATGGCTGGGCACGATGGCGCGACCGTCGACCCAGTCCCAGAATTGCGCCGCGTCGCGCGCGAAGGGGAGCAGCGGCTGGTCGACGCCACGCGCGTGGCGCAGCGCCCGGGCGGTGCGCGCATCGAGATCC
>JANNTF010000667.1:0-10824 GCA_031403455.1 Alphaproteobacteria bacterium
GCCAGGATCGTTGCGTGGCATCGTGCGTCCCCATAGGGTCGAAGCTCGGCAATGCAGGAAGATCGGGTATGAGCAGTCGGTTGGGTCATCTCATCGTCAGCGGCCGCTGGGACAACAATGTCGCGATCGTCGATGTCGACAAGGCGCTGGCACCCGAGAATGACTGCACGCCCAAGGCCGTGATCTCACGCCCGCGCGTCACGCCCGATGTCGACACCAACGGCGATGGCGTGCCGGATACGGTCGCGAGCGGCCAGCCCGTGGCGATCGTCGTCGATCGCGCCGTGCGCCATGCCTATGTCGTCAATCACTCCGGCGCCGCGACGCCGGACGGCGCCGGCAGCTACCAGCACGGGCATCCCGGACTCATCACCATCGTCGATCTCGTCAAGGCGCGCGACCCTGTGCATGACGGCACGCTTGGCGCGGTCGCAGCCTTCGTCCCCACCGGCCGCTCCGGTCCGGTCGGCTGCGCGCTAACTCCCGATGGACGCAATCTGCTGGTCAATTGCGGCGAGTCGCCCGGCAGCGAGGATGGCGGCGACGAGATCACCGCGATCGACACGATGTCGCGCCAGGTCGTGCGCCGGATCATGCTGCGCGAGACGCAGGGCCATCCGGCGCCGGGACCGAGCAAGCACGACAGCCCGCACCCGAGTTTCGGACGCTATCCCAATCCCACGGGCATCGCGGTTTCGGCGCTGCGCGATGGCTTTGTCTTCGTCGGCAATGGCGGTCTCAGCGACGTCTCGGTCTTCGACCTGAAGGCGGCGCTGGCCGGCGATCCCGGCGCGGAGATCTGTCGCGTGCCGGTCGAGACCGGGCCCTTCGGCCTCGCCGCCAGCGGTGACGGCCGCCTCGTCGCCGTGGCGGCGCGCGAGAGCATGGCCGTGGCCCGCGAAGGCCGGACGATCTCGATCATCGATGTCGCGCGCGCGGCGGCCGGCGGCCGGGATGCCGAGGTCGCGCGCGTGCGCGTGGGCAGCGACGATCCCGACGAACAGACACGGCCCTTCGCCGTCGCCTTCACGCCGGACGGCAAGCACGTCGTGGTCTCATGCTTCAGATCGAACACGATCTCGCTCGTCGACGTGGGCGATGCGATCGCGGGCCGCCCGGCGGAGGCCGCGCGTCTTCATCCCAACACGCCGACCGGCGCGCAGCCACGCCCGCGCGGCATCACCATGGCCGGCAATCGCTATGCCTGCATCGTCGGCGGCGCCAAGTCGGGCGGGCGCAGCAGCCTGGTCTGGTTTCTCGACCTGCAACGCGGCGCGATCGTTTCCACCGTCACGGAAGTCGGCAACGAGAGCTACATGCTCGCGGCCATGCCGGCGACGGGATAGTGCCGACGCCCGCGAGGGCGCAATCTGAAAACAAGCCTGACAAAACCCAAAGGGAGGATCCGATCATGCTCACACGACGCTCAATCCTGCTGACCGCCTCGTCGCTGCCGATCATCGGCGCCGCGCACGAGGCCGCCGGCCAGTCGTCCTGGGTTCCCACGCGCGACGTCGAATTCGTCGTGCCGTTCGCGGTCGGCGGCGGCGCCGATCTGCTGGCGCGCGTGATGCACAAGATCATCGTCGACGAGAAGCTCGTGCCGGTATCGATCGCGCTCAACAACCGGCCCGGCGGCGGCGGCGCCACCGGCATCAGCTACGTGGCGTCGCGCAAGGCCGCCGATCCGCACACGATCATCCTCGTCAACGGCTCGACGCAGATCACGCCGATCCTCAATGCGGCCGCCAAGACGCTGTCCGAGGTGCGGCCGATCATGAACGTCATGCTCGACGACTTCCTGCTGTTCGTGAAAGGCGACGCGCCGTGGAAGGACGCCCGGGAATTCGTCGCGACGGCCAGGAGCCGCCCGCCCAAGAGCATTCCCTTCGCGACCGGCGGCACCACCGACGTGATGGCGATCGCCGTCTTCGCCAAGGCCACCGGCGCCGAGTACAACGTGCTCAATTTCAACAGCGGCGGCGAAGCGCTCACGCAGCTTCTCGGCGGCCACGTCCAGGCCAGCATGGGGAACCCGCTCGAGTTCATGGGTCATCTGCAGTCGAAGGCGGTGCGCGCGCTGGGCGTGTTCCGCGATGACCGCTTCGTCGGTCTCCCCGACGTTCCGACGATGAAGGAGCAGGGCATCGTCGCGCCGAATTTCCAGATGTGGCGCGGCACGGCGATGCCGAAAGGCGCGCCCGACGACGCGGCCCGTTATTGGGAAGGCGTCTTCGCGAAGGTCGTCGCGACGCCGGCCTTCAAGACGTACATCAAGGACAACGTCGCGTCCGAGGCGCCGATCGCGGGGGCCGCGTTCACCAAATTCCTCGAAGACCAGGAGAAGCTCTATCGCGATCTGCTCGGCAAGCCGGCCTAGGCGATGAAGCTGCGCGGCCTCGAGGGCGAACTTCTGCTCTGCGCCGTCTTCATCGGGGCCGGCGCCTTCTGGGTCGCCGTCGCGGCGGGCATGCCGCTCTGGGACGGGTTCGCGCCCGCCACGGGGTTTTTGCCCATGATGTACGGCGTGCTGCTCGCGGCGCTCGCGCTCGCCGCCACGCTCGTCGATGTTCTGGGACGGGCGGAAGGCGGCGAGGCGAAGACGCCGATCGGGCGACCGGTGATGGTGCTGCTCGCCCTCGCCGCGGCAGTCGCCGGCATCGAGACGGCGGGCTTCTTCGCCTCGATGCTGCTGGCGATGCTGTTCCTGTTTCGTGTCGCCGAGCGCTTGCCGATCATCGGCGCGATCGCCGCCGCCACCGGCACCGCGGCGTGCCTGACGCTCGTCTTTCGCTCGTGGCTCGGCGTACCGCTGCCCGCGGGTCCGTGGGGTTTCTAGGCGATGTCGGTTTTCTATGACCTGGCCGGCGGCTTCGCGAATGCGGTGACGCCGTGGAATCTCGTGATGTGCTTCGCCGGCGTGTTCGCGGGCCAGATCGTGGGCGCGCTGCCCGGCATCGGTCCGTCCTCGGCGATCGCGCTGCTGCTGCCGCTGACCTTCGGCGCCGATCCGACCTCCGCGATCATCCTCTTCGCCGGCATTTACTACGGCGCACAATATGGCGGGACGCTGACTTCGGTGCTGATCAGCGTGCCCGGCGAACCTTCGAGCGTGATGACGGCCATCGACGGCCATCAGATGGCGCTCCAAGGCAAAGCCGGTGTCGCGCTCGGCATCGCGGCGATCGGCTCCTTCATCGCCGGCACGATCTCGACGGTCGGCCTCATGCTGCTCGCGCCGCCGCTCGCGCGCGCCGCCCTCGCCTTCGGTCCGCCGGAATATTTCTCGCTGGTCGTGCTCGGCCTCACGGCGCTCGCCGCCGTCGGCGGCTCCGTGCTCAAGGGACTGACGGCGGGGATGTTCGGGCTGCTCGTGAGCACGATCGGCGTCGACCAGCAGACCGGCGTCGCGCGTTTCGCCTTCGATCGCATCTGGCTGCTCGACGGCGTGGGCTTCATCGTGGTGACCGTGGCGCTGTTCGGCGTCGGCGAGGTGTTGTCGAGCGTCGGCATGACGACCATGCGCCCTGTCGTGAAAGTCTCGGGCGTGCTGCCGTCGCGCGCGGAATGGTGCCAGAGCCGCATGCCGATCCTGCGCGGCAGCCTGATCGGCTTTCTGGTCGGCGTGCTGCCCGCGACCGGCGCCACCATCGCCTCCTTCGTCTCGTACATCGTGGAGAAGAAACTCGCCAAGGATCCGTCGCGTTTCGGCAAGGGCGCGATCGAAGGCGTGGCGGGACCGGAATCCTCCAACAACGCCGCGGCGGCCGGCGCGATGGTGCCGATGCTCGCGCTCGGCGTGCCCGGCTCCGGCACCACCGCGATCATCCTCGGCGCGCTCATCATGTTCGGCATCCGGCCGGGGCCCGAGCTGTTCGAGAAGAACGCGCAGCTCGTCTGGACCGTCATCGCCAGCATGTATATCGGCAATCTGATCCTCCTCGTGATGAACCTGCCGCTCGCCGGCCTGTTCGCGCAGCTGCTGCGCGTGCCGTATTCGTGGCTCTATCCGCCGATCCTCGCGCTGTGCGTCGCGGGCGTCTACTCGCAGGCGAACTCGATCGAGGATGTGTGGATGCTGATCGGTTTCGGCGCGCTGGGCTGGGCGATGATGCGCTACGACTGGCCGGCCGCACCGATGATCCTCGGCCTCGTGCTCGGTACGATCTTCGAGAATTCGCTGCGTCAATCGATGACGTTGTCGCATGGCAGCGTGGCGATTTTCTTCACCCGCCCGATCTCGGCGGCGCTGCTCGCCGCCGCCGCGATCGCCCTCTCGGCGCCCCTCGTGCTGCGACTTTGGCGCCGCCGCGGCGCGCATCGCGCCGCGCCGTAACCCGTGCGCGGCCATGAGCCTGTCTGACGATCCGGGTCTGCAGCGCCTGCTCGACGACGCGGCGCTGCGGGCCGAGGCGACGATCGCGCGTCTGCGAGTCGTGACGGCGGCGGTCGTCGGCATGACCCTCGTTCTCGTCGTCATTGCGCCTGCTCTGCTCGATTCGCGCCTGGCGCCGTGGTGGCAGATCGTGACCGCGGCCCTGACCATCTCGGCGTATCTCGGCCTGGCGATCGCGAGCCTGCGCTTCGCGAGGCCCGGCAGGTTTCGCGCCTGGATGTCCTTCGTCTTCGTCGGCCTGGACGCCAGCCTGATCGCCGCCGGCCTGGTGACCGGATTCCTGCAATCCGGACTCCCGGCATCCTTCGCGCCGATCTTTCCGGCGCTCTGGCTGGCGCCTCTGGTGCTCGCCTTCGGTACGCTGCGCTACGACGTCCGAGTGCAGATTTTCGCGGTGATCGTCACCCTCGCGGCGATCGTCGTGGCCTCGAGCATCGCGCCGTTGCGCATCGCGGACGGCGCGCCGCTCGCGAGCGCCGAGCGGTTGCTCGCCGTGCCGCCGGCGATCGTGCGCCTGACGATGCTCGCCATGGCCGGCTTCGTGCTCGTGATCGCCGTGCGCCGAAGCCGCGATCTGCTCGTGCGCGCGATCACCGAGACGCGCGCGCGCGCCAATCTCACGCGCTTCCTGCCGCGCCAGGTCGTCGAGGCGCTCGCGATCGGCGGCGACGACACCTTGCGCCGCGGTCGCCGGCAGCACGCCGCCGTGCTGTTCATCGACATACGGGGCTTCACGCGCCGCTCGGAGCTGCTCGCCCCCGAGGCGATCGGTCCGTTCCTCGGCGAGTTCAGGCAGCGCGTGACACGCGTGATCGAGGCGCAGGGCGGGTTGATCGAGAAATTCCTCGGCGACGGCATCCTCGCGGTCTTCGGTGTGCCGCAAATCCGTGCCGATGATCCGGCGCGCGCGCTTGCCGCCGCGCGCGCGGTGCTGGCGGAGATCGCGCGCTGGCCCACCGAACTCGGCGGCGAGCAAACGCCGGTCACGGTCGGCATCGGCGCCAATTTCGGAGAGGTCTTCGCCGGCACCATCGGCGACGATGCGCGCCTCGAATTCACCGTCATCGGCGACACGGTCAATGTCGCGGCGCGCCTCCAGGAGATGACCAAGGAGCATGCGACGATGCTGCTCGCCACGACCGCGATCGTCGAAGCCGCCGGCGAGGCGGCGGATGCGCGCTGGATTCGCCTGCCGTCGCAACCGCTGCGCGGCCGCGACGCGCCGGTCGCGCTCTACGCGCTGAACACGCCATGACCGGGCGGGTGCGGCGCGGCAACCACGGACAAGGACAGAGTCGAATGGCCAAGAAGAATCGTAAGCCACGGAGCGGGCGCGGCGCCGCACGACGCGTGATCGAACGGCCACCGACGGCGCAAGGATGGCTGTCCGACGACGCGCTCGAGATCGAGCGGCGGCGCTGGCGGGGGCAAAGCGAAATCGTCGCGGTCGAGCCGCTCGATGTCGTGGCGAGCTATTTCGGGCGCTTCCGCGTGCGCTCGATTTCCGGCGGTGACTACGAGGTCGAACTGCGCGCGCTCGATCAGCGGCTCAACAGCTGCGGCTGCATCGACTTCGCCGTCAACGGACTCGGCACCTGCAAGCACATCGAAGGCGCGCTCGCGACGCTGCGCCGGCGCGGCGTGCGACGTTTCACCGCTGCGGCGAAAGCGGGATCGCCGCGAGTCGAGATCTTCCTGCCGCGATCGGGCGATGGCATGCCGCAGATTCTCTGGCCGAAGCCGGAGGCAAGCGCCGATCGAGCGCGAGCGACGCTTACCCGTTTCCTCACACGCGACGGCACATTGCGCGATCCCTCGCCGGTCGCGATCGAAAAGCTGCTCGGTGCGATTGCGGCTTCCGCACCGGCACTGCGCGACGACATCGTCGTGTCCCGCCATCTCGAAGCCTGGTTGGCCGAGGCGAGCCGCCGTGCCGCGCGCGTCACGGCGCGTACGGCGTTTCTCGCCGAAATCGAGGCCGGGCGACAGACGCTCGATGTGCTGCATCACAAGCTGCTGCCCTATCAGCGCGACGGTGCGCTGCATCTCGCTTTCGGCGAGCGTGCCCTGCTCGCCGACGAGATGGGTCTCGGCAAGACCGCGCAGGCGATCGCGGCCTGCGAGCTGCTGCGCCGGCTGCGCGGCATCGGCCGTGTGCTCGTGGTGTGCCCAGCCTCGCTCAAGGGCGAGTGGCGCGATCAGATCGAGCGCTTCCTCGGCGCCGATACGCTATTGGTGACCGGTGCCCGCGCCGTGCGCCTCGCGGCCTATGCGCAGCCGGCGTTCTTCACGATCGTCAATTACGAGCAGGTCGTCGTGGACGCGGCCGACATCAATCGACTCGCCAAACCCGACATCGTCATCCTCGACGAGGCGCAGCGCATCAAGAACTGGCAGACCAAGACCGCCCGCGCGGTCAAGTCGTTGGTCGCGCCCTGCGCCTTCGTGCTCACGGGAACGCCGATCGAGAACCGCATCGACGAGATCTATTCGATCGTGCAGTACCTCGATCCTGGGTTGCTTGGTCCACTCTTTCGCTTCAACCGCGACTTCTACGAACTCGATGATCGCGGGCGGCCGGTCGCACCGAAGAATCTGGCCGAGCTCTCACGCCGGCTGCGGCCGGTGCTGCTGCGCCGGCGCAAGCGCGACGTCGAGGACGATCTCCCCGCCCGCACGGTGAAGAATTTCTTCGTCGGCATGGCGGAGGAGCAGCGCCGGCGCTACGACGAGTACAAGTCGCAGGCCGCGCGTTTGGTGCAGCTCGCGCAGCGTCGGCCCTTGTCGCCGCAGGAATTCGAGCGGCTGCAGCGCCTGCTCGCCTGCATGCGCATGATCTGCGACACGCCCTTCATCCTGGATGCGGAGTGCCGCGTCAGCCCGAAGCTCGAGGAGCTCGAACGCCTGCTGCCTGATCTGCTGGCCGAACCGACGCGCAAGGTGATCTTGTTCTCCGAATGGGAGCGCATGCTGCAGCTCGTACGCGAGCTGGCGGAGGAGATGCAGCTCGATTTCGCCTGGCACACCGGCGCCGTGCCGCAGGAGAAGCGCCGTCTCGAGATCGATCGCTTCAAGCGCGATCCCGGCTGCCGGCTGCTGCTCTCGACCGATAGCGGCAGCGTCGGCCTCAACCTCCAGGTCGCCAGTGCGGTGGTCAATCTCGACCTGCCCTGGAATCCGGCCAAGCTCGAACAGCGCATCGCCAGGGCCTGGCGCAAGAACCAGCGGCGCACGGTCGACGTGATCAACCTCGTCACCGAGGACAGCATCGAGCACAACATCCTGCATCTGCTCGATCGCAAACAGGCGCTCGCCGACAGCGTGCTCGACGGCGAAAGCGAGGTCGCCAAGCCGGCGGCACCGTCCGGCCGTCGCGCGGTGATCGATCGCATGGCCGCGATGATCACGACGCGCGCGCCGAGCCAGACGACGGTCGAGCCAGAAGTCCCTGCGGCGACGCCGGAGGTGGATCGCGACGACACCGTCGCGCCCGGCTTGCCAGCGGCGATTCCCGTGCCGGCCGTCCATATCGCACGCGGCGCCGCCTTGCTCGCCGATGCCGAGCGCCAGCTGCGCATGGCGGTGCTGCTGGCCCAGGGCGGATTCGGCGACGAGGCGTTACCGGCGCTGGCGCGCTGCTTGGAACTGGCCGCGTCAGGCCGCGCGGCGCTGAGCGGCGAGACGGCCGATGCCGCCATCGCGAGCGCGCCGCCGGCGACGATCGGCGGACTGGCGGCATCACTGGAGCAATTGCTCGCACAGCTGCGGAGCGCGGCCGCGGGTGAGTAGCGTTCTTCCTGCGCGTGATCTTTCTCGTCGACTGGCGATCATGCGGCTCATAGGGCCGGCGGCGCTCTTGAACTCCAGGTGATCCAGTCCCGACACCCTTCACGCCCGTCGCATTGACGAAGTGGCCGAGCGCGCGGCTGGCTCTGACACACGACGTCGCCGCAGCCCAGCGGCGGCGTTTGCTCGTTCTCGCAACGTGCGGGGCGCAGAGGCACGGCTGTTGATCGAGATCGGCTTCACTCGTAAGGGCGCATCGCCACAGTCGAAACTGAGCCACGTCAGTGTCCCAAGGGCACGCAAGCAGCCGGTCCGCCTGAAGACGGCCCTCGATCTCGAACTGGGTAGCCTGGTGGTTGCTATGTGCTTGCTGGCCCCGAAAGAGCACTCGCGCACATTGCTCCAAGTGCTTGATTTCCCTGGTGCCGCAGGAGGGCTTGCGTTCTCTCCTTCTTATCAGCGCATTAACCCCCGAGTATCGGGTCTGTATCGGGAGAAAATGCGACCCTGCTCCTTGGCGCGCTGCCGACGTTGCGTTTGCCCGCCAAGCGCGCGCCATGCTAGATGACATGTCATATGGCCCGTACATCAAAGACACCGCAGAGGCGCAGCGCGGCTTCGGTCGCGACCGGACGCTACCGCACCCGCATGCGCGCCCAGGGGCTGCGCCCGATCCAGATCTGGGTGCCTGACACGCGTTCACCGAAGTTCGCCGCGGAGTGCCGTCGTCAATCGCAGATCATTGCCAAGAACCGGCGGCAAGAAGATGAAACGATGCGCTGGATCGAGCGCGCCCAGGATACGAGCGACTGGAAGTGAGGCGCGGCAACATGATCACCGTCGCACTCCAGGGCGACCTGGGAAAGCCGCGACCCGCCGTGGTGGTCCAGTCCGACCTATTCAACGACAGCCATCCGAGCATCGTAGTCCTACCACTTACCAGCGCGATCGAAGCAGCGCCTTTGATTCGCATCACCGTCGAACCTTCGCCCGAAACCGGTCTCCAGCTCGTCTCCCAGATCATGATCGACAAGCCAACGACCATCCGCAGAGAGAGGGCGGGCCCTATCATCGGCCGGCTCGACGATGACACGATGCTGCGCACAAGCCGCGCGCTCATGGTGTGGCTCGGGCTTGCGTGAAATGACTGCGGTCGCAACCGGCGAATCCGTCTTCGGCGCCCTGTAGTGTCGAATCGCTTCCAACCCTGACCCCACCTATTGGCGTTGGTAAGTCATTGATAGGACGATTGAATAGCGTGTTGGAGAGGGGTCACCATTGGACGCGAAACGCAAGCACCTAAAACTCAACTGTCCTGAAATGAACGCAACGCGTTACATGGCTTGACGGGTGGGGTCAGAGTTGCACGCGATTTTGCAGCCATGATCGAGGTCGGCGTGACCCCACCATATATTCCGACTGTCCACAATTGTGCTGCCCGCGGCTCTGATAGCAGCGCCCTTGATTGCAAGCAGTCCAATGTACGTCTGCCCTTGCGCGCCCTTTCCGATCTCGACACCCTTGGCCTTGCAGAACGCGTCACCCATAAGCTGGCGCATCGCAGAGACGGCGCTCTCTCCAGGGCGCGGGCGGACCTAATCGCAGCCGTCAATCTTGCGCTGCGCTTCAAGGCGCGGCTCCCCGGCCGCTGGAAAGATGAGATTTCAAGCTGCATCGCCGCGCAGGCGATCGTTGATCAAGTCCTGTTGTCGAATTTCGAGGTGCGACAAGGACCGCCACAGGCGCCGCGTAGCACGCATGGTCCGGCCGCCCAGAACGGGCAAGCGGCGGGTGCACCGTAGCGGCTGCAGGGTATCGAGACTGTCGACCGCGGGCGCTACAATCCGCGCATGTGCGGCCGTTACAGCGATCAATTCACCTGGGCCGAGCTTCACGCGCTCTACAGCCTGTCGGACGAGCCGACGACGCCGAACACCTACGCGCCGAGGTGGAACATCGCGCCGACGCAGACCATGCCCGTCATTCGCTGGAACCCGGAGACGAAATCGCGCGCTCTCGATCTGCTGCGCTGGGGGTTGGTCCCTTCATGGGCGAAGGAACTGGCGATCGGCGCGCGCATGATCAACGCACGCGCAGAGACGATCGCCGAGAAGCCGGCATTTCGGGACGCGTTCAGGAAGCGGCGCTGTCTGGTACCAGCGAGCGGATTCTATGAATGGCGCGGGGACAAGCCACCTAAGCAACCCTTCGCGATCGGAATGGCAGACGGTGGCCCGATGGCTTTCGCCGGGTTATGGGAGCGCTGGCGTGCGCCCGATGGTGAGATTGTCCGAACCTTCGCGATCGCGACGACCGAAGCAAACGAAGTGCTGCGGCCGATCCACGAGCGCATGCCCGTTATCCTCGCGCGCGACGATTGGCCGGTTTGGCTCGGCGAGGATGAGGGCGACGCCGCGGCGCTCATGCGGCCGTGCCCGCCGGACTGGGTGAAGGCTTGGCCCGTCAGCACGCGGGTCAACAAGGTGGCGAACAACGACGCATCGCTGCTTGAGCCAATCGCTTGACGTAGAGAGGAACGACGCATGGCCGACCGACGCGCATTTCTGACCGGGGTAGGCGCAGCGTTCGCAATCGGTGAGGCGGCCGCCAGCGGAATTGATAGCGCACGGCGCCGCCGGCCG
>JANNTF010000668.1:0-5442 GCA_031403455.1 Alphaproteobacteria bacterium
CCGCGTGACATCGAGGCGATCGCCACCCAGCTCTATGTCGAGCTGGTGAAGCAGGGCTACCCCGCGGTCGTCGAATTCCACTATCTGCACAATGATCGCGGCGGCGCCGCCTACGACGAGCCGACGAGTCTCGCCGACGCGATCTGCGCGGCGGCGGGCGCGAGCGGCATCGGCCTGACGCTGCTCCCCGTGCTGTATCAGGATGGCGGGTTCGGCGGACAGGCGCCGCGCGCGAGCCAGGCGCGGTTCGTGCTGCGCACCGACGCCTATCTGCGGCTCGTCGATACGCTGCTGCGCCGGCATCGTGGCGATGCGCAGATCCGCATCGGCATGGCGCCGCATTCCTTGCGCGCCGTGGCGCCGGGCGCACTCGCCGAGAGCTGCGCCGCGATCGCGCGCCTCGACGCCGATGCGCCGATCCATCTTCACATCGCCGAGCAGCTGCGCGAGGTCGAGGAATGCCAGGCATGGTCGGGGCAACGGCCGGTCGAGTGGCTGCTCGCGCACGCGGCTGTCGATCGTCGCTGGTGCGCCGTCCACGCGACGCACATGACCGCCGAGGAGACGATCGCCTTGGCACGATCGGGCGCGGTCGTCGGGCTGTGTCCGACCACGGAGGCCAATCTCGGCGACGGCGTGTTCGATCTCGCGCGCTTCACCCAGGCGCGCGGCGCAATCGGCATCGGGTCCGATTCCAACGTGTCGGTCAGCCCGGTCGAGGAACTGCGCTGGCTCGAATACGGACAGCGCCTGACGCATCGCGCACGCAACCTGTTCGCGCCGATCCCGGGCACATCGACCGGGGCGGCATTGCTGCGCGCCGCGCTCGCCGGCGGCGCGCAAGCCTGTGCTCGGCCGGTCGGCGCCATCGCGGTCGGCCACCGCGCCGATCTCGTCATTCTCGATCGCGACCATCCGATCCTGGCCGCCCGCAGCGGCGACCAGTTGATCGATGCCTGGATCTTCGCCGGCAACGAGCGCTGCGTGCGTCACGTCATGATCGGCGGCCAATGGCTCGTGCGCGAGTTCTGCCACGCGCATGAGGAACAGGCGCGCGCCGATTTCACGCGCGTGATGACGCGGCTGCTCGCCGCGAGCTAACCCTGGCCGCGGCGATCCCGACGCTGCGCGCGCAGAGTCTTCAGCAGCGTGTCGAGCACGGCCGTGAGGTCCAGGCGATTCGCCTCGGTGAGCGAGCCCAGCGCGCCACTGACGGCGAGCAAGGGATCCGCCGAGAGCAACGCCTCGCCCTGCGCCGTCGTCACCAGGATGTGACTGCGCCTATCGGTCGATGATGGCCGACGCTCGATGAGTCCCTTGCGCACCAGCGCCGAGATCGTCTCCGAGGCCGTTGGCGCCGTCACGCATTGATGCTCCGCGAGCCCGCCGACGGTGCGGCGCGGCTCCGAGGTTCGCGTCACGTAGCGCATCGCCGCCCATTGCGCCGGATTGAGGCCCGAGCTGAAGCCCATGCCATAGACGACCCGGTTGACCTGCTCGACCAGATCGGTGAGCGCGCGCAACGATGGTTCGATGTCGGTCTTTCGGTCCGCGCGCTGGACGCGCAACAACCCTTCGCCCAAAACTGGGCGTTCACTCGCCTTCTGATCAAGCATTTCGGCTCCCCCGAGTCCCGCTGCAGAAGAGCGGCTTTGCCTCTCCCCTCTCCTGCCGACGCCGCACTCTAGGCAGAGCGCCTCCATAGCTCAACCGGGGATTGGCAATCTCGCCACGATGACAATCCTGGCGTCGGGCGCGGGTCGCACGTCGCGCCGCAAGCGTGGTACCCGGTGTCGCGTGACCACCTCAGCGACGCGCCCCTACATCCTCGGCATCGAGACCAGCTGCGACGAAACCGCGGCATCGATCGTCGCGGCCGATCGCACCATCCTGTCCAGCGTGGTGCTGTCGCAGACGCCGCTTCATGCAGCCTATGGTGGTGTCGTGCCGGAGATCGCCGCGCGCGCCCATCTCGATCATTGTGACGGGGTGGTGCGGCAGGCGCTCAACGACGCCGGGCTGGACATGCGTGGGATCGACGCCGTCGCGGCGACCGTCGGTCCGGGATTGATCGGCGGGCTGATCGTCGGCGCGATGACGGGCAAGGCGATCGCGCTGGCGCGCCGCATTCCGTTCCTGGCGATCAACCATCTCGAAGGTCATGCGCTCTCCGCGCGACTGGATCCGGGCGTCGCGTTTCCCTATCTGCTCCTGCTCGTCTCCGGCGGGCATTGCCAATTGCTGATGGTCATGGACGTCGGCCGCTACCGTCGGCTGGGGACCACGATCGACGATGCGGCCGGCGAAGCGTTCGACAAGACCGCGAAACTACTCGGCCTCTCATATCCCGGCGGGCCGGCGCTCGAGCGCTGTGCCGCGGGTGGCGACGCGCGACGCTTCGATCTCCCCCGCCCCCTGCATGGTCGCCCCGGCTGCGATTTTTCATTCTCCGGACTGAAGACAGCCGTTCGTCTGCTGGTCGAGCGCCTGGGCGACGACCGCACGGCGCAGGACACGGCGGATGTCGCCGCGGCCTTCCAGCTCGCCGTCTGCGATGTAATCGAGGATCGCACCGCGCATGCGTTGATTGGCGCGCGTGAGCTCGGCCTCGCGCCGACCGCCCTCGTGGTCGCCGGTGGCGTTGCCGCCAATCTGGCGATCCGCCACCGCCTCACGCGCCTCGCGGCGGCGCATGGGCTGGCGCTGGAGGCGCCGCCGCTGTCGCTGTGCACCGACAACGCGGCGATGATCGCGTGGGTCGGGATCGAAAGACTCGGGCGCGGGTTGACGGACGGGCTCGACACGCGGGCGCGGCCGCGCTGGCCGCTCGATCCCGCCGCGGCCTGACCGCGCGCGCCTAAGGCAACGCCGCGCGACTGCGATAGCTTCCCAGGGTCGCCGCGATCGCCGTCGGCAGCGGCGTTGATTGGAAATTCGGCGCCAGCCGCCGACGCGCGGGATCGTCGAGGATCACCGCATCGTCGAACAGATACGCAAGCTCGACCAATTCGCCCACGGTGTGATCGAACAAGGCCGCCACGCGCACCAGCCACCATGGGGTGGTGCGAACGGCGAGTTGCGGGCGGCCGGACGCAGCCGCGACTTCGCGCAGGAAATCGATCTGCCGGGTCACGACATGCCCTGCGAAATGGACGATCTCGAACGGCTTGAGCCGGTCCTCAGCCACCAGCAATTCGGCCGTGAGCCGTGCGAAATCCGGGACATAGGCCCATTGATGCGGCATCGACAAACGGCCCAGCGTCTGCATCGATTTGCCGATCGCCGCACGACCGAAAATCCGGTCGACGAGACCATTGCGCACGGTCGGGCCGAAGAAATCGCCGGCGCGCACGATCAGGGCGCGCATGCGGCCGTCATGAGTCGCACGCTCGATCATAAATTCGATCTCGGCGCGCAGCCGCCCTTTGCGCGTCGTCGGTTCCTGCGGCGTATCCTCTGCGATCGCCCGTCCGATCTGCGCGCCGAAGCCGTAGACGTTGCCGGGAAAAACCAGGCGCGCGCCGACTTCGCGCGTCGCCGCGATGATCTTGGCGCTGACCTCGCGCATCGCGGGATCCCATTGCGCGTAGGGATAGTTGACGGCGTGGACCACCACGCCCACGCCCTCCACGCAGCGCGAGAGGGTCGAACGATCCTGCGCATCCCCGGTCACGAGTTCGACGCCGGCAGGCAGCGCGCCATGCTCGGACCTGCGCGCCAGCCCGCGCACCCGCCATCCGCTCTGCACGAGTTCGGTCGCCAGCGCCGCACCGAACCCACCATGAGCGCCGACGATGAGGACGGTCGGAAACATGAACCCGAGTTGACCACGCCATCGCAGGCCTTGGCCAGCAACGCCGCTTGCCTTAGGGCCGCCCCGGCTCGGACAATCCTGCGCATCATGTCGCAGTCCAACCGAATCGCCGTGATCGGCGCTGGCGCCTGGGGAACCGCGCTCGCCCAGATCCTCTGCGCAGACGGGCGCCGCGTCGCGCTCTGGGCGCGGCGTGACGACGTCGTGACGGCGATCAATCGCGCGCATGAGAACCTGCCCTGCTTGCCGGGCGTCGCTTTGGATCCGCGCCTCGTCGCCAGCAGCGACCTCGATGCGGTCATCGCCGAGGCCGACATCGCCATCCTGGCCGTTCCCGCGCAGCACGCGCCGATCGTCGCGCTGCGCCTGTCGCGCATGACGGCGCCGCTCGTGGTGGCGGCGAAGGGTCTCGAGCGCCGCAGCCATCGATTGCTCGGCGACGCGCTGGCCGAGGCGCTGCCGCACGCGACACTGGCGTTTCTCACCGGCCCGAGTTTCGCCGGCGACGTCGCGCGCGGATTGCCGACCGCCGTCACGCTGGCGGCGCTCGCGATGAATCGCGCCAACGCACTCGCTCAGGCGCTCGCCACGCCGCTGTTGCGGATCTACGCCAGCGACGATGTGATCGGCGTGCAAGTCGGCGGCGCGGTCAAGAACGTGATCGCGATCGCCTGCGGCATCGCCATCGGTCGCGGCCTGGGCGACAGCGCGCGTGCCGCGCTGATGACACGCGGCCTCGCCGAGATGGCGCGGTTGAGCGTTGCACTCGGCGGCCGCCGCGAGACCATGATGGGTCTGTCCGGTCTCGGCGACCTCGCTCTTACATGCGGTTCGCCACAATCGCGCAATTTCGCGCTCGGCCTCGAACTCGGGCGCGGTGCGACGCTCGAGACTCTGCTCATCGGACGGCGCAGCGTCGTGGAGGGCGTCGACACGGCCGCCGCCGTGGACGCGCTCGCACGCACGCGACGCATCGACATGCCGGTCGTCGCCGCCGTGACGGATGTCCTCCACCGCGGGGCGCCGATCGACCTGGCGATCCGCACGCTGTTGTCACGACCCCTCAAAGAGGAAGGCTGAACACGATGCAGTACTGGCTCATGAAATCCGAACCGGATGCCTATCCCTGGTCGAAACTGGCGGCCGATGGCCGCGGGCAATGGGACGGCGTGCGCAATCATCAGGCCGCCAACAACATGAAGGCGATGAAGCTCGGCGACCGCGCGTTCTTCTATCACTCCAACATCGGCAAGGAGATCGTCGGCGTGATGGAGATCGTCGGCGCCTATCGGCCCGATCCCACGGACAAGACGGGACGCTGGGGGCTCGTCGATGTCGCCCCGGTCGCACCGGTCAAGACGCCGGTCACGCTGACCCAGCTCAAACAGGATGATCGGCTGTCGGGGCTGATTTTCCTGCGCCAATCGCGCCTGTCGGTGAGCCCCGTGGGCGCCGTCGAGTGGAAGCTGATCTGCAAACTCGCGGGCATCAAGACCTGAGCATGCGCCAGAGCACCCTCGCCGACATCGCCGAACCCGGGGGCAAAGTCATCACCCAGAGCGCGCCCGACGCTGCCCGGCGGGAGATCGTTGTCAATCGCCGTGGCGACGACGACATCGGCTACGTCA
>JANNTF010000669.1:0-6797 GCA_031403455.1 Alphaproteobacteria bacterium
TGAAGTAGAGCGGCAGGACCGGCAGCTCGGTGGCGTAGATCTGCTGGATGCGCGCCCACAGCGCCTTGCGCTTGGGGAAGTCGAGCTCGGTCTCGAGCTCGTCGATGAGCTTGTCCATCTCGGGATTAGCGAAGCCTGGATAATTCTGGCCCGCGAAATTATTCGGCTCGGTCGGGATGGATTGCGAGTGGAGCTGGTTGCGTGGGCCGTTCTCCGGGCTGGAGATCCAGGCATACATCGCGAGGCCCGGGAAATTGCGCTTGCGCGTGATCTCGCCGAAGAACACCCGCGCCGGGTCGTTCTTGATGCGGATCTCGACGCCGACGCGGCGCCATTGACTCTGCAGCACCTGCTGCACCGCCTCGCGTGAGCGGTTGCCGGCGGTCGTCCCCAGTTCGAAGGACAGGCGCAGCCCGGCCGCGTTGACGCGGATCCCGTCGGCGCCCGGCTTGAAGCCGGCCTCGTCGAGCAGGGCCTGCGCGCGCGCCGGATCGTGCTTGTAGCTCGAGACATCGTCCGAGCTGACGCGATCGAGCGGATTGACGAAGCTGGACGCGACCGGCTGCTTGCCTTCGAACAGCTGCTGCGACAGCGCCTGGCGGTCGATGGCGTAGAGCAGCGCCTGGCGGACGCGGCGGTCCTTGAACGCGGGGTTGTCGAGGTTGAGATCGATATGCTCGTAAACGAGACCTGGCTTGAACGAGATATCGAAGCGCGTGCCGTGCCGCTTCTGGAAGGCGAGCGCCTGGTCGAGGCTGAGGCCGAGCTCGCCGGCGACATAGTCGATCGAGCCCGAGAGCAGATTGGCTTCGAGGGCCGCCGTGTTCTCGATCGCGCGGATCGTGATCTTCTGGAAATGCGGCTTGTCGCCGTACCAGGTCGGATTGACCGTCAGCACGACATGCGAGCCGGCGACCACTTCGCTGATCCGATAGGGACCGAAATGCAGCCCAGGTTTGGTCGGCTCCGCATCGAACAGCGTGCGCTGGCGGTAATTGTCGCGATCGGCGAGGAAGACCGGGCGCTCGAGATGCGCGGGCAGCAGCTGGAAATCGCTGACGTCGTTGTACTGGTAGGTGAGCTTGTCGACATGGAAGGTGAAATTCTTGGCGTCGTGCACCTCGATGCGCTCGAGCCGGTTGTAGAATTCCTGCGCCGCGACGCCGCTCTTGGGATGCTTGCCGACCTCGGCGGTGAACTCGACGTCCGCCGTCGTGACCGGCGTGCCGTCGCTCCAGGTCGCGCCGGGATGGAGGGTGAATTTCATCGCTACGCCCTGCTTGCCGTCGGGCCGCGGGACCGGCTTGGCGAGGCCGTTCTCCATCGTCGGCAGCTCGACGCAGAGCTGGCAGCGCAGCACCCAATCCTTGTCGTAGGCGGTGAGCGGCCGGCGGACCATGTTGAGCACGTAGGTCTTGGCCGCCATCGAATCGATGTTGGGATGGAACGTCGCCGGATACTGGGTGAAGCCGATGACGAGTTCGTCCTTGGCGGCGACCTGCGTCGCCAGCGTGAGCGCGAGCGCGGTCGAGAAGGCGGCGCGCGTGACGGCGAGGGGGATCAGGGACATGCGAAAGCCTCCATCAAGAATTGCACTCTAGCCTCGCGGATGCGGCGCGGCCACCGGCTCGCCGAACCATCCGGCTTGCGAGACCAACCGCGCCGTGTACCCTTTTCGCATGAATTCGAATTCACCCGCGCCCGATCTGACGCGCGACCTCGTCCGCTCGGCGTTTCCCACGCCGTTTCCCGACGATCTCGCCGCCATGACGCTGCTCAGCGACGCCGATATTGACATCGCGCTCGATGCGGCGATGACGCAGGCGCCCGATCGGGACGCGGTCTGGCTGTTCGGCTACGGCTCGCTGATGTGGCGCCCCGAAATCGAGATCGCCGAGGAGCGCCTGGGTGCGGTGGCGGGCTGGCATCGCCGCTTCTGCCTGTGGCAATGGCGCAGCCGTGGCAGCCGCGAACGGCCCGGGCTGATGCTGGCGCTCGATCGCGGCGGCGCGTGCAAGGGCGTCGCCTTCCGACTCGCCGGCGCCGATCTGCGCGACAAGCTGCGCGCGGTGTGGCAGCGCGAGCTGCGCGGCAACGGCTATCGCACGCGCTGGATGACCGTGCAGACGCGAACCGGCCCGATCAGGGCGGTGAGCTTCGTGATCAACCGGGAGTGCGAGCGCTATGCCGGCCGCCTCGACGATGTGCACGCCGCCGATCACATCGCGACCGCCTGCGGCAGCCGGGGCCCGAGCGCCGAGTATCTCTGCGAGACCGTGCTGCGCTGCCGGGAACTCGGCATCCACGATCCCTATCTCTGGCGGCTGCAGGCGCTGGTCGCCGAGCGTCTGCGCGCGACGATCGGATCGAGCGTCAGCTAGCCGGCGCCTCGCCGCCCTTGCCGCCATGGGCGAGCGACCATGCTGCCGGCGCTTCGAGGAATTTGCGCACTTCGACCAGCGCGCCGCGGTCGAACGAGGCATCGGCTTCGGCGGCGGCGAGCACATCCCACCAGGTGCACAGCGCGTGCAGCGCGACGCCGTTATCGGCCAGCACCTTCGTGCTCTCCGGGAAGATGCCATAATGGAACACCACGAAGCAGTGCTTCACTTCGCAGCCGGCCTCGCGCAACCCGTTCACGAAATGCATCTTCGACTTGCCGTCGGTGGCGAGGTCCTCGACCAGCAGCACGCGCTGCCCCGGCTGCACATTGCCCTCGATCAGCGCGTTGCGGCCGAAGCCCTTGGGCTTCTTGCGCACATAGAGCATCGGCAGCGCCATGCGGTCGGCGATCCAGGCCGCGTAGGGAATGCCCGCGGTCTCGCCGCCGGCGACGGCATCGAAGATCTCGACGCCGGCATCGCGCGCGAGCTGCTCCATCGCCATCGCGAGCAGCTGGTTGCGCGCGCGCGGGAAGCTGATCAGGCGGCGGCAATCGGTGTAGGTCGGCGACGCCCAGCCCGAGGTGAAGATGAACGGCTTCTCGGCGTTGATCAGGACGGACTTGGTCTCGATCAGGATGCGCGCGGCGATGCGTGCGATCTCGGCTTGGGTCATGGCGGCGGCGACTCCGAGGGCGATGGTCCGAGTCTGATTAGGCGGCGGCGGGCTTGCGTGCAATCGCCTCGACCAGGGTGATGCGCTGCTCGGCGAGATTGCGCGGGATGTTGGCGGCGCCGGCGACATTGTGCGCGCCGAGCAGCTTGGCGACCGTGGGCGCACTCGCCGGCGGCGGGCTGGCATAGCGCTTCGCGGCCCAGTCGCGCGCCGTCGCGGTCATGTCCTCCCAGGCCTCGATGGTGAAGCCGGCGGCGCCGAGCAGCGCGCGGAAAGCGGCCGGAGTCACGAGATGGCTCATCGCGGGATCCGACGCCCAGGGCGTCGGGTAGACGACATCGCCGCCTCCGCCTTGCAGGATGTCGTAGAGCGCGAGCCGGCCGCCCGGCTTCAGCACGCGATGCATCTCGGCATAGAGGCGCGGCTTGTCGGCGATGTTCATCTGCACATGCTGCGTCCAGACGATGTCGAACTCGGCATCGGCGAAGGGCAGCGCCAGCGCGTCGGCCACCTCGAAGCGCACGCGCGCGGCAAGCCCGGTGCGCGCGCTGAATTCGTTGGCGAGCCGCACATATTCGGGCGTCAGGTCGATGCCGATCACCGTGACCGGCGCCAGCGTGGCGAGGCGGCGCGCCGGCCCGCCGATGCCGCTGCCGACATCGAGCACGCGCTCAACACCCGTGAGCACCAGCCGCTTGGCAAGCGAGAGCGTCGCCTCGCGACCGCGGACATGGAATTCGTCGAGCCCGACGAGATCGTCGATCGCGAGATGTTCCGGATCCTTGCCGGCTTCGCGCAGCAGCTCGAGCGCCCGCGTGACGAGGTCGCGGCCGTTGTCGTAGTGGCGGATGAGATCTTCCTGCGCCATCACGCCATCACCGCTTGCCATGCCGCGACGATCGCGCCGGCATGATCGCGCTTGGGATAGGCGGCGATCTCCGCGAGCTGCGCCTTCAACGCCGCCGGCAAGCTCGCCTCGCGCGCGATTTCCTCGGCGCGATCCGTGATCCGCGCCGCCGTCCAGCAATGCAGCGCCGCGAAGGCCACGGCGAGCGCGATCTGTCCGATGTGATCGGGATTGAGCCGCATGGCCCGACGCTCCGCCAACCCGGCGCCGCGGTCAACCGCGCCGGCAGGATCAGGCGAGCAGCTTCACCGCGGCTTCGGCCGCCAGGCGCCCGCTCTCGGCGGCGCCGTTCATGTAGCCGGAATGATCCTCGCTGGTGTGTTCGCCGGCGAAGATGACGCGGTCCTGTGGTTCGAAGGCGGTGGCGAACTCCGTCATCTGGCGCGGCGCGAAGCAGCTATAGCTCGCTCGGACATACGGGTTCGAGGGCCAGTGCATGCGGCTGGCGCGCCCCGTGAAAGCGGCGGCGGCGCCGGGAAGCGCGCGGTCGAGCAGGCCGGTGATTTCGCGGACGCGCTCTCGCGCCGTGCCGCGCGCGAAATCGACGCCGGTACGGCCGCCGGCGAAGATCGTGGCGGCGCCCGGCCCGGCGCCGTCGCGGCTGTGATCCTCCCACACGGCCTGGAAGCCGAGATCGTTGAGGCATTCGCCGCTGCGGCCTTGCGCGCGCCATGGTCGCGCCGACAATCCGGCGAAGAGCTTGGCATTGGTGCCGTAGCTCGTCTCAGCGATCGCACGCCGGGTGAGCGGCGACAGGCCGATATCGAGCGACACCGCGCGCAGCACGGTCAGCGGGAGCGTGAGGATCACGAGATCGGCTTGGACATCGCGCGTTGCGCCGCCGCGATCGAAGCTGAGCGTGTAGCCCTGGCCGCGCCGGCGCACGGCTTCGAGGCGATGGCCGAGACGCAGGCGAGAGCCGAGCTTCGCGGCGATCGCCGCGGGCAGGCGATCATTGCCGCCCGCGATCTGGAAGCGCTGGTCCGACGAGAACAGCCCGCGCTTGGGCTGCATGGGATCGGGCGCGAAGCTCTCGATCAGATAGAGCGCGGTCATCCGATCGGGCTCGAGCCCCATCTCCTGCGTGAGCCCGACATCGAGCAGCTTGCGCAGCCAGCCCGATACGCCGATCCGATCGAGCAGCGCCGCGGCCGAATCCTGATCGTGGCGCGCCTCGGCCTCGTCGCCGGTTTCCTGGCGCAGCGCGTCGAGGCGCCGCACGAGATCCCCGGCCGCGCCCGCGATCTCGCCGAGCCCGCGCGGCGCACCGTCGATGAAATAGCTCGCCGTGAGCCTGCCATCGTCGCCGGCGGTCCCGTCCTCGAGCGCGAGGCCGAATTCCCGGCACAGCTCGAGCATGTCCTCGTGATCGGTATTGATGAAGCTGCCGCCGAGTTCGACGAGCGTGCCCGCGCCCACGAGGTTGCGACCCGAGAGCATCCGCCCGCCGATCCGCCGATTGGCCTCGTACACGGTCACATGCCCGGCACCCGCTGCGACCAGCTTGTGCGCGGCATTCAGCCCGGCCAACCCGCCGCCCACGATCGCGATCCGCGCATCGCTGCGCCCCAGGCGCGACTGCGCCGAAGCCGGGAGGATGGGGAACAACGCTGCGCCGAGCATGCCGCCGAGCACCGCGCGCCGCGCGACCGCGAAAGCCGGATCGCTCAGCTCGTCAATCGGCGGCGCTCCTGCACGCCGCGCTGTCGCTGCGATCGCCATCGCCCGGCGTATCCCGGCAAACAACTCAGTGCGCGCCATCAGCGTCCCCGCCCGCCGCACGAGGAAATTCGACGCTGGATCGATTTTTCAGCGAGGCGGATAGCACCTGCGCGACATGCATCGCCTCTCTGCTCGCGCCGTCTTTGATCTGGTGGCGGCAGGAGGTGCCGTCGGCGACGAGGAGGGTGTCGGGGGCGGCGGCGCGGATGGCGGGGAGGAGGGAGAGTTCGGCCATCTGGAGCGAGGCGTCGACGTGCTCGGATTCGTAGCCGAAGGCGCCGGCCATGCCGCAGCAGCTCGAGGCGATGGTCTCGACGTGCAATTCAGGGATCAGGCGCAAAGCGGCTTCGACGGCGCCCATCGCGGCGAAGGCCTTCTGGTGGCAATGACCGTGGAGCAGGGCTTTCTTCTGGGGCAGGGGCTTGAACGCGGAGATTTCGAGGCGGCCGGCTTTGTGTTCGGCGACGAGGAATTCCTCCAGCAGCATCGCGCGCGCGCCGATCAGCTCGGCATCGGCGCCGGGAATCACGGCGGCGAGTTCGTCCTTGAGCGTGAACAGGCAGGACGGCTCCAAGCCGATGATCGGCAGGCCGCGCTCAGCATGCGGCTTCAGCGCGGCGATCAGGCGAAGCTGCTCGGCGCGCGCCTGGTCGACGAGACCCTCGGCGAGAAAGGTGCGGCCGCAGCAGAGCGGGCGGGCGCTGGTGGCGATGGTGACGTGGTAGCCGAGGGCGGTGAGCACGGCGATGGCGGCGCGTGCGTTCTCGGGGTCGAACCAGCGCGTGAAGGTGTCGACGAAGAGGACGAGTTCGCGCCCGGGAGCCCCCCTCCCCAACCCTCCCCACTCGCTTCGCTCGGGGGGAGGGAGTGGATGGTGTTTGCGTTGCCGGCACTGATACCTCCCCCCTTGTGGAGGAGGGCGGGAGGGGGGGAACCCCAACCTCTGCCGTTCTGCGATCCCCCCACCCCTAACCCCTCCCCACAAGGGGGAGGGGGACTGCTCACCCAGCTCGAATACGCCCGCGCTGGCATCATCACCGATGAAATGATCTACGTCGCACACCGCGAAAACCTTGGTCGCACCGCCGCTCTCGACCGCGCCACGGCAGCG
>JANNTF010000670.1:0-3330 GCA_031403455.1 Alphaproteobacteria bacterium
CTCGCCCGGGCGCGTCTCCACGATCCATTCACCGCCTGGTATCGCGACCTGCACATGCATGAGATTGCCGTTGAAGACTTGCGTCATCACGACACCGGAGATCACGTTGTCGCCGTCCGGCACGTCGGCGCCGTTGACGAAGCCGACATGCTCCGGCCGGACGCCGATCGTGATGTCACCATCGCGGGTCACCGGCGCACGCAGACGCGCATCGCCGACACGCGCCACGCTCCAGGCGCCGTCGCGGCCCGCCGCTTCGCCATGCAGAAAATTGATCTTGCCGATGAAGTCGGCGACGAAGCGCGTGCGCGGGTGGTTGTAGATCTCCTTCGCCGTCCCGAACTGCGCGACGCGACCGCGATCCATCACCGCGATCCGGTCGGAGAGATTCATCGCCTCGCCCTGATCATGAGTCACGTAGATCGTCGTGATCGCGAGCTCGCGCTGCAGCCGCCGAAGCTCGACCTGCATCGCCTCGCGCAGCTTCAGATCGAGCGCGCCGAGCGGCTCGTCCATCAGCAGGACCCGCGGCGGCGATGCGATCGCGCGCGCGAAGGCGACGCGCTGCGCCTGTCCACCGCTGATCTCCGCCGGGAACCGCGCCGCGATCTGCGGCAGCCGGATCAGATCCAGCAACTCGCCCACGCGCGACTTGATCTTCGCCTTCGGCGTCCCGCGTTCGCGCAGGCCGAAGCCGATATTCTCGGCGACGCTCAGATGCGGAAACAGCGCGTAATCCTGGAACACCATGCCGAGCGAGCGCTTCTGCGGCGGCAGGCGCGTGACGTCGTCGCCATCGAAGCGCACGATTCCTTCGCTCGGCTCCACGAAGCCCGCGACGATCCGCAAAGTCGTCGTCTTGCCGCAGCCCGACGGACCCAGCAGGGTGAGGAACTCACCATCGCCGACTTCGAGATCGGTCGGCTGCAAGGCGACGAAACTTCCATAGCGCTTGCCAACGGCCTGCAGCGTTACGATCGACATCCGCGAACAGCCCCTCTCCGCCGGCAACTATGGCTCAGACGATGAGGCGAGTCCCGCGTGTTGCGCATCGTCCGAGGAACAGATGCAACGTGCACAGTCGGACGGCAATCGAACGCGACTCATGCTTGCGAAAGCGGCACAGTGGAGACGTCGCGATGTGATGATGGACTGGAGCCGAGCTTTGCGTATCGTTCACTTCCTCGGTTTTCCTGGAATCGTGTTGCCGCCGGCGTTGCGCCTGCTCGTCGATCTCGAGTTCATCGCCGCGCCGAGCGACGCGGCATTCCTGGATCTGGCGGCACGCGCCGACGCGATCGTCCTGTCCTCGCCGAGCTATACGCCGGCGGTCGCCGCATTGCTCGCGCGGCCGGGCAATACGGTGCGGTGGATTCACTTCGCCAGCGCCGGCTACGAAACGGCCAGCGCGCTTGTCGTCCCAGCCGATATCCGCGTGACCAACAGCTCCCCGGCCTGGGCACCGATCGTGGCGGAACACAGCGTCGCGCTGCTGCTGGCGCTCTGCCGGCGTCTGCCCGAGCTCGAGCGTGATCGGCAACTCGCAAGATGGGAGCGCGGGCCACACCAGGCGGGGCTGCGTGCGCTGGAGACGATGACGATCGGCATCCTCGGCTACGGCGCAATCGGCAAGGAGATCGGCAAGCGCCTCGCCGGGTTCAGCTGTCGCAGCATCGCGATCGTGCGCCGCGATCAGGACACTCCGCATGCGGAGCCGGCGCGTCTCGCGACCGCCTTGCCGCGCCTCGATGCGCTCCTCGTCACGCTGCCGCTGACGGCCGGGACACGCGGTCTCATCGGCGCGCCCGAGATCGCGAACATGAAGCCAGGCGGATTTCTGATCAATGTCGGGCGTGGCGGTCCAGTCGATCAGGCCGCGCTGATCGCGGCGTTGCACAGCGGACACCTCGCCGGCGCCGCGCTCGATGTCTTCGAACCCGAGCCGCCGCCGCGCGACGATCCGATCTGGACGGCGCCCAACCTCATCGTGTCGCCGCATCTCGCTGGTTTTGGCGGCAGCGCAGGCCTCGCCCGCCTGCTCGATCTCCTGGCCGAGAACATCCTGCGCTTTCGCGACGGGCGCGCGCTGTTGCACCAGGTCGACCCGGCGCGCGATTAAAACCGCGATCAGGCTGCCAGGGCGGCGCGCAAATTGGGCGCGAGCGGGAACTCGTTGATGTGGCGGTTCTGGAATTTCTCCTCCGCGGCCTCGACCGGGATCTCCTTGGTCACGATCAGCCCATCGCGGGTCACCGGCCCGGTGACGTCGAGATAGATGCGGCCACGATGCCCGGTCCGCGCGGCGTCGAACAGCCAGTCCTGGTACCCGACGATGAAAAAGTTGAGCTGCACCGATTGCTTGTCGTCGGTGCAGAACCAATGGGCATTGCGGTCGATCTCGGTGGTGCGGACGCGATCGCCGACCCGCGTCGCCCCGTCGGAGCGCAGCTTGGTGTAGATGGTTTCGTCGTCGATTCGCGACACGCGATCGTATTCGCGCAGCCAGGAATTGCCGTGCAGCAGCACTTGATTGGAGATCAGGTTGCGGTGGCAATGCGGCGGATGCACCTCGCGCGCGCGCAGATGAAGCAGCTGGAACCACACCGATGTGGTGGCTGTCGTCTTGCGGTAGAGAATCTGATCGGCGCGCTCGGCAAGGCATTTCTCGGTCCATCCACGCAGAGCGGCGACCGGATCGATGCGATCGAACAACCGCGCGATCTCGTCCTGGTATTGATCGGGTGTCAGCGCATGAGCGGCGAGACGATCGATGATCGCCAACGCGCCTTTCAGGAGCGGTCCGTCATAGGCGCTGACATCGGGTACGGACGTCGGCAATGGTGCGGGCTGAATCTGGGACACGGCTGCTTCCTGTCATGGCGAGAGCGGATCGCTGCCGGACGATAGCGCGGTCAATCCTGAGCATTCAACAAATCTGACCTGGGTATTGCTCGGCTAGAGCAGTATCCGACTGATGTGGATCACGCCCTGTACCCTGCATGTTGAAAGTATTTGGCGCACTGATGCGAGACAAATGTCTTGATGAGCGTGGCGATCATCTTCATCAGCGCCTTGACGGTGCGTGCTGCGCCCTTGCGCAGTGCGGCCTTCAGCTTCGGGAACACCATTTCGATCGGGTTGAGGTCCGGCGAGTAGGCCGGCAAATAGCGCAGCTTGGCGCCGATCGCCTCGAGCGCCTGGCGAACGCCGTCGATCTTGTGGGTGCGCAGATTGTCCATGAAGACGATGTCGCCTTTGCGCAGCGTCGGCGCGAGAACCTGCTCGACATAAGCGATAAATGATGGCCCATCCATCGCCCCGTCGACGACA
>JANNTF010000671.1:0-9319 GCA_031403455.1 Alphaproteobacteria bacterium
GCGATCGGCGGCGCGCAGGCGATGCGCCTGATTGCGCGCGTTGATCTCGCGATCAAGGCTGGCCGGCAGGCGCGCGCGGAACTGCCGCGCATCGAAGCGCGCCTCGCCATCGTTGATCAGCAGCGGCGTGCGGGCGATCGTCGCATAGACGGCGTCCTCGAGCGTCGCATCGATCTCCTCGTCGTCGAGCAGATCGGGCGCCTCGCCCATCAGGCGCTGAAACGCCTGGATGCGCTGATCCGTGACCTCGACGATCTTGTCGATCGCTTCGCTGGGGTGGAAATGCCGCAGCGCGTAGAACAGGCAGGCCGTGCGGACGGCCCCGTCCTCGCGCGCCTCATGCGACAGCTTGTGAAGCGCCGCGACGCCGCGCCAGATATCGTCGGCGGAAACATCGCTCGAGTCTTCCTGGAGCCCGCGACGGCCGAAGCTGGTTGCGCGGAGGGTTTGGGTCAGGCGGGGGCTGGGCTTGAACATGGCCCAGCATTTTCGAGAAAAACCGTTAAAAAGCCGCTTAGAGATGCCTAACGAAGCCCTAGCGTCGGGGCGTCAGTCTGGCGCGGCGCGGCGTGCAACCCTGTCGAGGATCGCCAGCGCCGCGTCGATCTCCTCGTTGCTCACGATCAGCGGGGGGAGGAGACGAATGACCTGATCCTGCGCCGGCGCGACGAGCAGCCCGGCTTCGCGCAGGCGGTCGACCAGCATGGCCGGGGCGATCGTGCACTGCAGGCCGAGCATCAAGCCTTGCCCACGTCGCGCCGTGAAGATCGAACCGTGTCGCACGACCAGCCGATCGAGACCGTCGCTCAGCCTCGCGCCGGCCGTCACCACGCGGGCGAGAAATTCGGGACACGCCACGATCTCGAGCACCGTGTCGGCGACGCTCATCGCCAGTGGATTGCCGCCGAAGGTCGAGGCATGACTCCCCGCCGTCATCGCCGCCGCCGCGTCCCGCGTCGCCACGCAGGCGCCGACCGGAAATCCGCCGCCCAGCCCCTTGGCGAGCGTCATCACATCGGGCGCGACGCCGCTCGCCTGATGCGCGAAGAGCCGTCCAGTCCTGCCGATTCCCGTCTGGATCTCGTCGAACATCAGCAGCGCGCCGGATGCCGTCGCAAGTTCGCGTAAGCCCGCGAGAAATCCCGGCGGGGGCACGCGAATCCCGCCATCGCCCTGGATCGGCTCGACCAGGATCGCCGCGATCTCCGGCCCCATCGCCGCACGCGCCGCATCGAGATCGCCATACGGCACTTGCGCGAAGCCCGGTGTCACCGGCCCGAACTGCGCGAGGTTGCGCGCATTGCCCGCGGCCGCGAGCGTCGCCAGCGTGCGGCCATGGAAGCTGCCTTCGAAGGCCAGGATCCGCCAGCGTGCCGGCCGGGACTGGGCGGCGTGGAAGCGCCGCGCGATCTTGATCGCGCATTCATTGGCCTCGGCCCCCGAATTGCCGAAGAAGACGACGTCGCCGAAGCTCGCCTGCGTGAGCCGCCGCGCGACGCTTTCCTGGCCTTCGACCTCGAACAGATTGGAGCAATGCCAGAGACGCTGCGCCTGCGCGAACAGCGCGCCGACGAGGCGCGGATGCGCGTGGCCGAGCGCGCAGACAGCGATGCCCGCAGCGAAATCGAGGTAGTCACGCCCATCGCGATCGACCAGACGACAGCCTTCGCCGTGCGTGAACGTCACGGGGGCGCGTTGGTAGGTCGCCATCACTGCGCTGGTCATCATCGTTCTCCTGGTCGAATACTGACGCCAGCATGGCGATCGCCGTGGTCCTGCGAAGCCGCGGCGACGCCGAATGGTCATGCGCAAATGCGGGAAGCCGAGATGGATTGGGATCACCTGCGCTTCGTCCTTGCGGTTGCCGAGGCCGGCGGGCTGTCAGCCGCCGCACGCGCATTGAACGTGGATGCCGGCACGGTCGCCCGTCGCCTCGATGCGCTCGAAGCCGCGCTGCGCTGCAAGCTCTTCCATCGCAGCCGGCGCGGCCTGGATCCGACGCCGGCCGGCGCCAAGCTGCTCGGCCATGCGCAGCACATCGCGGCCGAGATCCGCGCGCTCGATCTCGGTCTGTCGGCCGAGGATCGCGGCCTCGCAGGTCCGGTCGTGATCACCGCGACCGAAGCGATCGCCATCGGGCTGCTCGCACCGGCCTTGCCCGCTTTGCGCGCCGCGCATCCGGGAATCGTGCCGGAGCTGGTGACCGACATCCGCACGCTCGATCTCGGCCGGCGCGAAGCCGATGTCGCGCTGCGCCTCACGCGGCCGCAGCAGGGCGATCTGCGGGTGCGCCGTCTGGGCAGCGTCGCCTACGCGCTCTATGCGAGTGCGGCCTATGTCCAGCGCCGCGGCATGCCGGACGCGGCGGCGCGTTTCGCGGGGCATGATTTGATCGACTGGCCGCTCGACTACACCGTGATCGCGCAGGTGCCGTGGCTGCGCAGCGTCGCGTCGAAGGCGGCGATCGTGCTGCGCAGCGGCAGCGCCGTGACACGCCGCGCCGCCACGATCGAGGCCATCGGAATTGCGCTGCTGCCCTGTCTGATCGCGGATGGCGATACGCGCCTCGTGCGCATCGCGGCGGCGCCAGCGCCGGCGCAGGAATTATGGCTGGCGACCCATCGCGATCTCGCGCGCATGGCGCGTGTGCGCGTGGTTCTGGAGTTCCTGGTGACGACCGCACGTCGCGCACGGCCCGCGCTGCTTGGCCTCGCGCGGTGAAGACGCGCTCAGCGCGGCGGCCGGACTTTCACCAGCAGCACCACGAGCCCGACCAGGAAGAAGGGCAGGATCGTCGCCATGCCCCAGCGCTGACTCTGCGTCAGCGATACGACGATCCCGAGCACGAGCGGCCCCAGAAAAGCGGTGGCGCGTCCGGACAGAGCGAATAGACCGAATACTTGCGCGCGATGCTCGGGCGGCGCGAGCCGCGCGCACATCGTGCGCCCCGCGGCCTGCACGGGCCCGAGGAAGGGGCCGAGCGCCAGCGCCAGCGCCCAGAACAGCGGCTTCGAGGTGACGATCAGCAATCCGGCGCTGATCACCGTCAAGGCGATCAGGCCGACCGCGATCGTCGGTCTGGAGCCGAAGCGATCATCGATCCAGGCGAAGCCGAAAGCGCCGAGTCCAGCGGTGAGGTTGAGCGCGATCCCGAACATCAGCACCTCCTCGGTCGTCATCCCGAAGCTCCCCGCCGCATAGATCGCGCCGAAGGCGAACAGCGTGGTGAGGCCATTGGACCAGATCATGTTGGCGAGCAGGAACCACGCGAGCTCGCGATGCGCGCGCACCAGCAGGCGCAGCGTGATGACGAGATTGACGAGTCCGCGGCGCACCGCACCCGGCAGGCTCACCGACCGATCGGCCGGCGGTTCCCTGACGAAGAGAAACAGCGGCACGGCGAAGACCAGCAGCCACATGGCCGCGAGCGGCCCGGCGATACGGACATGCTCGGCGCTTGCGCGGTCCAGCCCCAGCATCGGCGTCTTCGGGAGGACGAAGGCCACGAGCATCAGCCCGAGCCCGGCAATGCCGCCGGCATAGCCGAGGCCCCAGCCCCAGCCCGACACGCGCCCGATATGGCTGGCCGGCGCGATGCCCGGCAGCAGCGCGTTGTAGAACACGATGGAGATCTCGAAAGCGATCGTCGCCAGCGTGAAGCCGAGCAGCGCGAAGCCCAGCGCATCGGGATTGGGCAGCACGAACCACAGGCTCGCCGTCGCGCACGCCATCACCAGCGTACTCGTCGCCAGCCATGTCTTCTGACGGCCGGTGACATCCGCGATGGCGCCGAGAACCGGCGACAGCAGCGCGATCACCAAACCGGCGATCGTGGTCGCGCCCGCCCAGGCGGCGGCGCCGCTGATGGGATCGGGCGCCACGGCCTGCGTGACGTAGGTCGCGAACACGAACGTGGTGATGATCGCGGGAAAGGCCGAGTTGGCCCAATCGTAGAAACACCAGGCGAGCACGGCGCGTCGGTCGACCGGGAGCTTTGTCATCGCGACCCAGCCTACCTGGATCCGGCGGCGACGCTACTGCGCGCTGGCGAGCGCGCGCAGCTCCCGGCCAATCACGGTCAGCGCCGCGAGATCCGGCACGACGATGGCCTTGAGCTCGGCAAGCAGGCCATCGACGCGCGCGAGCTGAAGCTTGTTGCGGTCCGTCCATTCGGCGGCGACGCGCGCCAGATCCGCAACGCCCTTGGCCGCGGCGAGAGCGCGGCCCGTCATCTCGGCCTGCAGCTGGAACATGTCGTCCACGACGGCTTCGGCGGCACGGCGCTGCCAGGCCGTGCCGGTCTGCACGCGCGCGGCGGCATCGCGGAGCCAACCAAAGCCCAGACGCTCGCCGATCGCGAAATAGGCATGCGCGACGTCGCGCATGGGCTGCTTGGTCGACGCAGCGATCCGCACGATATCGGGGCCCGCGACCAACGCCTCCAGCGCGGCGACGCGCGCGGCAAGCTCGGCCGGGACGGAGGCCTCGACGAGGCCCGCGCGACGCTTGCCGGCGGCGGCGTTGCTGTCGTCATCGAGCCAATCCTCCGCGGCGCCGATCAGTTCGCCGACGCCGGCGCGCAAGGTCGTCACCATGCCGGCGACGTCGATGCGCTCGCCCGCGTGGACGAGGATCCAGCGCACGATGCGCTCTCCGGCGGCGGCCATGGCGCGCAGCATGTCCGTTTGCACGGCGGCGCCCAGCTGGTTGTCGAGCGACTCGATCACATCCCACATGTCGGGCATCGCGAAAGCATCGCGCGACGCGAGCCAGCCGCGCGCGACATCGGCCGGAGTCCGGCCGGTGCGCTCGATCGTCTCCTCGACGAAGAACGGCCCCATGCGATTGATGAGCGCGTTGGTGACGACGGTCGCGACGATCTCGCGCTTGAGGCGGTGGCGGAAGATCGCCTCGCGATGACCGCGCTGCAGCGCCGGCGGGAAATACCCGACCAGCTCCTCGGCAAGCGCCGGATCGTCGGGCAGATCGGAGGGCAGCAGCCGGTCGTAGAGCCACAGCTTCGCGTAGGCGAGCAGCACGGCAAGCTCGGGCCGCGTCAGCCCCTTGCCCGATGCCTGGCGGCGCACGAGCTCGTCGTCGCTCGGCAGGAACTCGATGGCGCGATTGAGCCGGCCGGCCTTCTCGAGGCCGCGCATCAGCCGTCCCGCGGCATCGATACCCGCCGCGCCCTAGGCTTGCGCGAGCGTGACCGCCTGGGTCTGCAGATAATTGTCGCGCAGCACGTGGTCCGCGACGTCGGCGGTCATCTCGGCGAGCAGCTTGTCGCGCTGCTTGAGCGTCATGTCGCCGCGCTCGACCACGTCGCCGAGCAGGATCTTGATGTTGACCTCGTGGTCGGAGGTGTCGACGCCGGCCGAGTTGTCGATGGCGTCGGTATTGATGCGCCCGCCCCCGCCACCGGCGCCGATCTGCGCGTACTCGATGCGGCCGAGCTGGGTGAAGCCGAGATTGGCGCCCTCGGCGACCACCCTGGCGCGGATCTCTCGGCCATCGATGCGCTGCGCATCGTTGGCGCGATCGCCGGCCTCGGCATTGGTTTCGCTGCCGGCCTTCACGTAGGTGCCGATGCCGCCGAGCCAGAGCAGATCGACGCGCATCTTGAGGATGGCGCGGATCAGTTCGGCGGGCGTGAGCGACTCCGCGCCGCTGTCCAGCAGCGCCTTCATCTCCGGCGACAATCTGATCGACTTGGCGCTGCGCGCGAATACGCCGCCACCGGCCGAGATCTTCGCCTTGTCATATTCATCCCAGGACGAGCGCGGCAGCTTGAACAGCCGCGCGCGTTCGGCGAAGGCCAGCGCCGGGTCGGCGCTTGGATCGATGAAGATGTGGCGATGATCGAAGGCGGCGACCAATCGCGTGTGCGGCGAGCGCAGCATGCCGTTGCCGAACACGTCGCCTGACATGTCGCCGACACCCGCGCAGGTGAAATCCTGCGCCTGCACGTCGATGGCGATCTCCCGGAAATGCCGCTTCACGGCTTCCCATGCGCCGCGCGCGGTGATGGCCATGCCCTTGTGGTCGTAGCCGGCGGACCCGCCCGAGGCGAAGGCGTCGCCGAGCCAATGCCCGTAGTCGCGGCTGACGTCATTGGCGATGTCGGAGAACGTCGCCGTGCCCTTGTCGGCGGCCACCACCAGATACGGGTCGTCGCCATCGAGGCGAGTCGCATTCGCGGGCGGCTTGATGCCATCGACCGTGATGTTGTCGGTCAGGTCGAGCATGCCGCGCATCATGATCCTGTAGCAGGCGATGCCTTCGGCCTGTGCCGCCTCGCGGCCCGCTTCGGGCGCCGGCGGCTTCTTCACGAAGAATCCACCCTTCGAGCCGACCGGCACGATGACGGCGTTCTTCACGATCTGCGCCTTCATCAGGCCAAGTACTTCGGTGCGGAAATCCTCGCGCCGGTCGGACCAGCGGATGCCGCCGCGCGCGACGCGTCCACCGCGCAGATGCACGGCCTCCACGCGCGGGCTGCAGATCCAGATCTCGACCAGCGGCCGCGGCAACGGCAGGCCGTCCAGCTTCTGGCTGTCGAGCTTGAACGCGACATAGCTCTTCGCGCGGCCATCCGCGTCGGGCTGGAAGAAATTCGTTCGCAGCGTGCAGCGCACGACGTTCAGGAAACGCCTGAGGATACGATCGGCATCGGCGTTGGGCACCGCGTCGAGCAGATGCTCGATCTCCACGACGAGGCCGCGCGCGCGGATCGCCGCGTCCTTCTGGTTCGCCGGATCCTGCATCGTGCGAAAGAGATCGACGAGGCGGCGCGCGATCTTCGGATTCTGCGCGAGCGCGTCCTCCATGTAGGCCTGGCTGAAACCGATCGCCGCCTGACGCAGATACTTGGCATAGGCGCGCAGAACTTCGACGTCGCGGGCGCCCAGGCCAGCCAGCAGCACCAGCCGGTTGAACCCGTCGCTTTCGGCGGCGCCGGCCCACACCCGCGTGAAGGTCTCCTCGAAATTCGCCTTCACCGCCGACGCATCGATCGCGGCAACGCCCTTCGCCTCGAGCGTGAAGTCCTGGATGTAGACGAACCCCTCGCTGCGCGCGGGCGTCACGCGATAGGGCGTCTCGGTCAGCACCCGCAGCCCCATGTTCTCCAGCATCGGCAGCACATCGGAGAGCGGCGCGGCGGCCGCCTTGCCGTAGAGCCGCAAGCCGAGCTGATTGGCCGCCGCATCGACTGCGCGATAGAGCGACAGCGTGGGCTGGGCAGTGCCCGCCAGCGCCTGCTCGGCGAGCGCGACATCCGCAACCACGGCCTCCGCCGGAACATGCTCGCGCCACGCGGCAGGAAACGCGTCGGCATAGCGGCGCGCGAGCAGCAGCCCGCGTTCCTCGCCCTCGGCATCGACCAGGGCATCGCGCAAGCGATCGCCATAGCTGCGCGCGGCCTCGCGCAATTCCTTCGCGAGCGCGCGTGGATCGACCGGTGGAATCTGACCCGGCACGGTCTTGACCATGAAATGAACACGCATCAGAGCCGTATCGTCGGCGAAATGGGTCTGCGTCGACGTGATGTGTCCGGCATAGGCGCGCGCCAGGATGCGCTCGAAGCGAAGTCGCAGCGCGGTGTCGTAGCGCTCGCGCGGCGTGTAGACGAGCGCCGACACGAAGCGTTCGAACGGATCCTTGCGCACGAACAGCGCGGTGCGCTGACGCTCCTGCAGCTGCAGGATGCCGAGCGCGGTGTCGTGGAGCTCGTCCTCGCCGATCTGGAACAGCTCGTCACGCGGGAAGGTGTCGAGGATGTGCTGCAATGCCTTGCCGTTGTGGCTCGCCGATGCGAAGCCCGCGCGGCGCAGGACGCATTCGACATTGTCCT
The DNA here is from genome assembly GCA_031403455.1 of Alphaproteobacteria bacterium. Lineage (GTDB taxonomy): Bacteria > Pseudomonadota > Alphaproteobacteria > CACIAM-22H2 > CACIAM-22H2 > CAIOSQ01. The sequence goes on from JANNTF010000671.1 coordinate 7,853, forward strand.
CGAGATAGGGGATGGCGCGCGGGCTCTGGCTGTAGGCGGCTGACGTGAAGAGACCGAGGAAGACGCGCTGGCCGATCACGCGATGCTCGGCATCGAACATCTTGACCATCACGGCATCGAGATGAACCGGGCGATGCACGGTCGAACGGCGGTTGGATTTCACGACGTTGAGCAGACGATGGCCGCGCACGAACTCCTGGACGTCCGGCGGCAGCGCCCCGAGGTCGCGCAAGCCTTCGAAGATCGCGAAGCTTTCGTCGCGGCACAGCCCCAGGCCACGATCGGTGCGCACATTCGCGCGCGCATTCTCGCCAACCCCCTCGAAGGCATACTCGCGATAGCCGAGGAAGGTGAAGTGATCGGTCCTGATCCAATCGATGAAGCTCTTCGCGGCCACCAGCTCGGGCGCATCGATGGGCATGTCGTTGCGATCGAGCTCGGCCAGCGTCTCGTCGACGCGCGCCAAGGTGGGACGCCAATCGGCGACGGCAAGCCCGACATCCGCGAGCACATTGCGCAGCCCGGCCGCGATCGCGGGGAGCGTGTCGCCAGGCTGGCGATCGACCTCGATATGCATGATCGAAAGCGGCGTGCCGGCCGGATCGATGACCAGCCCCGTGGATGCGCGCGTCACGCGCACCACCGGATGCAGGACCAGCTGTACGGCGAGGTCGCGCTGGTTGAGCTCGGCCGTGACCGAATCGACGAGAAACGGCATGTCGTCGTTGACGATCTCGACGATCGTGTGGGGCGATGCCCAGCCATGCGCCGCGATCGTCGGATTGATCACCCGCACGCTCGGCGTACCCGCCGCATGCGTCTCGATCAGGCGCCAGAGCGACATCGCGCCGCCATAGAGATCCTCGACCGGCCTCTCGATCAGATCCTCGACCGGCGCACCGGCGAAATAGCCATCCAGGAAAATCGCGGTCGCCGCCGCCTTCGCGCCGCTGAGACGCTTGCGGGCAAGCTGCACGATCGCCGCGACATGGTCCCGTCGGCGGACATCGTCGGTGGCTGACATGGGCGGATCCTTTTCAACGGCTCATTTGCAATCGACGGTAGCCCCAGACGGCGAATGCGCCAACAAGCCTGGGCATCGAGGCTTTGCGATGAGCGCGGAAGAGATCCGACCCTGCCGGCGTTGTTGACATCGCCCGATACCAACCGATACCCAGGATTTCTCTCATGGCTTTTTCCGTCGCCGGGTCCACGCACCCGGCTGCTCGAGGCACGATGTCCAACCCCGCAGCGCCTAACCCTCTCGCGCACCGGGCGCCCGAATGGGTGCATTGGCTCGCAGCCGTGACTCGCCGGTGGCATCCGAAAGGCACGGACCGTCTCGTCCGCAAGCTCTATCCGCCGGGCAATGACAAGCCGGTGAAGACCGTCGTCGATTACGATGACGGGCTGCTGTTCCACTGCGACACGCAGTCATTCCTCGAATGGTACATCTTCTTCTACGGC
>JANNTF010000672.1:0-1311 GCA_031403455.1 Alphaproteobacteria bacterium
GTCGCGGAAGGCCTCCTGCATCGGGTGCATCTTGCCGTCGGTCGCGAGGCCTTCGATCGTCATGATGTTGGCGCCGTTGAGCTGCACCGCGAGCAGCGTGCAGGCCTTGGCCGACTTGCCATCGACGTGAACCACGCAAGCGCCGCACTGACTCGTATCGCAGCCGACATGCGTGCCGGTCAGGCTGAGCTTCTCGCGCAGCAATTGAACCAGCAGCGTGCGACCTTCGACGTCCGCGCTCACGGCACGGCCGTTCACAGTCATGGAAACTTGAGGCATAGGCGTCTCTCCCCTCTCGAGCCAGCGGCGACGCGGCGCCCGTTGGGTCCGCGCGTCCGCACTAAAACAGATAACGATGTTCCGTCGCTCAAACCCCGCGCGTCAAGCGTGAGCACGCGGCGCGGTGCGAAATTCAACGGCCTGAGAACCAGATGATCAGACCGATGACGGCAATCAGCGCAGGAATCCAGATCGTCGGCGAGAGCCGCGGGGTCGGAATTGGCTTCGTCGATGCTTGCGCCGGCGCTGCGCCGACGGCGACCGGCGCGGCCGCGGCCGGTTCGGGCGCCGCGGGAAACTCGGCCGCGAAACGCCTGAAGAATTCATCGGCGAGTTTGCGCGCGGTTGCTTCGACCAGACGCGATCCGATCTGCGCGAGCTTGCCACCGACCGCGGCGTCGGCGGTGTAGGTCAGCTTGGTGCCGCCGGCTTCGTCGCTCAACTGCACGACGGCACTGCCTTTGCCGAAGCCCGCGACTCCGCCTTGACCCTCGCCGGAGATCTTGTAGCCGTTGGGCGGATCCATTTCGCTCAGCGTCACGCGGCCATTGAAGGTCGCCTTCACCGGGCCGACGGCCAGACCGACCCGGGCGGTCAACTCGGTGTCGGAGAGCTTCTCGATCTCCTGACAGCCAGGGATGCAGCGCTTCAGCACTTCGGGATCATTGAGCGCGGCCCAGACGCGGGCGCGTGGCGCGGGGATGATCTGCTGGCCGGTAAGTTCCATGGGCTTCGGCTCCGCTTTGGAAAGGGCGGCGAAGCTACGCGCTCACCCGACTTGTCTCAAGCCGCCCCGTTGCCTGGACTTCGCGGCGCGTGCGTTGATAAATTCGGTCGCGAAAAACGCGGGAGAAAGCAGATGCGCCAGGAGATCTGCGAGATCCAGCGCAAGCTCCGCATGAGGGAGGTCCATGAACCGACCGGCCAATCGCTTCATCGCCGGTGACGCTGCCTGGTCGGCGTATGGCGTGCCGTCTGGTCGCTGAGTGTCCCCATCCAAGGAGCAATATCGATGCCCGATTATCGTATCGC